>CAYVXI010000076.1:0-4191 GCA_964455595.1 uncultured Candidatus Saccharibacteria bacterium
TTCCAGGTCAATGTTTTTGAGATTATGCACCCGCGCACCAGTAATGCTTATTTTTCCCGCCTGCCAAAGCCTGTTTCGCGATCTTCCGTCACGTGCCAGAGACATACGCTGTTCGGAATATCGCTGTCGTTTCGGTGATAGGCTTATGGCGGGCAGGCCGTCGCGAAAAATATCGCTTTTAGATGTGCTTTTCATAGTAATTGTAGATTATACAGCATAAGAGAAGAAAAATAAAGACCTAGGGGGTTCATGCCGTAAATCTTCGCATTTACAGTATTTTTTATGGGAAATAAGTATCAATTTTGCATACATAAAAAAACCAGGAAAACCTGATTTTTTTAATTAATATAGAAAAAATAATCTCTTAATTAACTTTTTTTCCGTCGACGAATCACTTTTAATTGAGCAAGCGCATGAGCAAGAGATGCTTGCGCTTCAACTATTTCAGATGCTTCTGTTTTATTTGCGGTAATTTCTTCGGCTCGTTTTCGTGCTTCCTCTGCTTTCTGTTGGTCAATTTCCTCTGCTCGCACTGCAGCGTCTGCTACAATAATAACTTTGCTATCTGGTTGCACTTCTACAAAACCACCAGACACCGCCATAAAAATTTCTTGCCCGTCTTTTACTAGACGCATTTCTCCCGGACGTAAAACACTAACCAATGGTGCGTGTTTAGGTAATATAGTAATTTCACCATCTTGAGTGTCGATGGTAATTTCGTCTATCCTGTCTTGATAAACGATTTCTTCCGGTGTAACTATTTCGAAATGAATTTGAGACATATGGTTTTAGGTTTTAGCTTCATTAGCTTTCAGAGTGAATCCCTAAAAGCTGATTATTTTACTTCATCAATTCCACCTTTCATGTAGAATGCCTGTTCTGATTTGTCGTCATGTTTACCATCCAGAATTTCTTTAAATCCGCGAATGGTTTCTTTCAATGATACATACTGACCTGGCGTACCGGTGAAGTTTTCTGCAACAAAGAAAGGCTGACTCAAAAAGCGCTGTACTTTACGGGCTCTTGTAACCGCCATTTTATCGTCTACAGAAAGCTCGTCTACACCCAAAATAGCAATAATATCCTGAAGGTCTTTGTATTTCTGTAAAATACGCTGAACACCGCGAGCAACTTCATAGTGTTCCTGTCCAATGAAACGAGGGTCCATCATAGTAGATGTGGAATCCAATGGATCAACAGCTGGATAAATACCTAATTCGGTTAAAGCACGTGAAAGCACAACAGTGGAATCCAAATGAGCAAACGTAGTTGCAGGAGCAGGGTCGGTTAAGTCGTCCGCCGGCACATACACGGCTTGCACAGACGTAATAGAACCTTTATTTGTAGATGTAATACGTTCCTGTAATGCGCCCATTTCTTCGGCCAGTGTTGATTGATAACCCACTGCAGATGGAATACGTCCCAATAACGCGGATACTTCGCTACCTGCCTGTGTGAAACGAAAAATATTATCAACGAAGAGAAGAACGTCTTTGTTTTCTTCGTCTCTAAAATATTCCGCCATGGTCAATCCTGTTAAGGCGATACGCAAACGCGCACCAGGCGGTTCATTCATCTGACCAAACGTTAGAATGGTTTTATCCAAAACTCCTGATTCGCTCATTTCGCGATAGAGTTCGTTTCCTTCACGAGTACGTTCACCCACACCAGAAAAGACAGAAAATCCACCGTGTTCTTTTGCGATGTTTCGAATAAGTTCCATAACAATAACCGTCTTACCTACACCAGCACCACCAAACAAACCAACTTTACCACCCTTAACAAATGGGCAAATAAGATCAATGACTTTAATACCGGTTTCAAATACTTCTGTTTTGGTTGATTGTTCTGTAAATGTAGGTGCCTTGCGATGAATAGGTAAATATTTTTTTGCCTTTACTGGACCCTTTCCATCGATTGGGTTTCCAACTACATCAAACATACGACCCAAACTTTCTGCGCCAACAGGAACAGAGATAGGACCGCCTAAGGACGTGGCTTTATCGCCTCGTTTCAGTCCGTCTGTTGATGTTAGTGCAAGCGCACGAACCATACCAGACCCCAAATGCTGTTGTGTTTCAAGAATGATTTTCTCATTCCCTCTTTTCACTTCCAATGCATCGTAAATTGCAGGGAGCACCCCTTCAAATGCCACGTCTACGACGGGACCGATAATCTGTTTAATTGTTCCTATATTTTTTTCCATATGTTTTTTATTCTAAAGCTATTCTTCCTGCCGATATCTCCGCCATTTCTCTGGTAATAGTGGTTTGGCGCACTTGGTTATATATAAGCGTCAATTCAGAAATAAGGTCAGATGCGTTATCTGTAGCGCTTTTCATAGCAACCATTCGTGCGCTGTGTTCTGATGCGCTACTTTCTAAAGAACTCTGATACACCTGTAATTCCAGAATACGCATAATAAGATTGACTAATACTTCTTCTGGAGATGGCTCAAACAAATAGTGCGCTTTGAATTGATGTGTTTCTGTGTCAGCGCTCTTCTCTTCATTCCTTATAGGTAAAATCTGTTTTACCATCGGTTTTTGTGAAAGAGTATTTATAAAATCGGTATAAGCAATAAACACTTTATCTATCTTTCCTTCAGTGTAATCTTCTAAAATTGTTTTAATAATTGCAAGACTAAAAGCAGAATTAGGCTGTACCGGCACCGCACCAAAATCTGCCGCTATAGAATACCCAAGTCGTGAAAGAGGCTCCCGACATTTTTTTCCTATAATGTAGGGTTTTGTATTATTTTGTGAAAATCCTTCATCGGCAATTGCAGACATAACACTGTTGGTTAATTTTGTATTCATACTTCCGCACAAACCCTTATCAGTTGAGATAACTAAAACACCAATGTTCTTAATTTCTTCTCTTTTTTCAAGTAATGGATGAATGTTCTTTTCGGTATGACCTTGTAAACCTTCAAACATCTCCCACGCGATACGAGCATAGCGACGGCTTTTGACTGCCGCGGTTTGGCTTTTTTTCATTTTGATAGCCGAAATCTTTTCCATGGCTTTTGTTATTTGCCGGATGCTTTTAACTGATTTTACTCTGCGTCTAATGTCTAGTAATGATGGCATATTAAGATAGGTTTCTCTACGCGCTCATTTTTTTATATTCTTCTAAGACTGCTTTAATAGCTTCTTCAGTCTCTGGAGTTAATTCTGGTTTTTCTATAATGCTTTGTAATAATTTTGCGTGTGATGCAGAAATAAACTCAATTAATCCCTTTTCCCATTCTCGAACTTTTTCTGAAGGAACCGTATCCACAAAACCGTTTGATACGGCATAAAATACAATCGCCTGCATCTCAAATCCCATCGGTTTGTACTGATCTTGTTTAAATATTTCCACGATACGTTTTCCACGTTCCAACTGTCTTTTAGTTTCCGGGTCCAAATCGGATGCAAACTGCGCAAATGCAGCAAGTTCACGATATTGAGCAAGATCCAAACGCATCTTACCTGCAACTTTTTTCGTAATTTTTAACTGAGCTGCGCCACCCACGCGAGACACAGAAAGACCAGCGTTTAAAGCAGGGCGAATACCCTGGTAGAACAAATCTGTTTCAAGATAAATCTGTCCATCTGTAATAGAAATAACGTTTGTAGGAATATATGCCGACACATCTCCTGCTTGCGTTTCAATAATAGGTAATGCAGTTAACGAACCATTGCCATTTTTTTCATCCAAACGACACGCACGTTCCAATAAACGAGAATGCAGATAAAACACATCTCCTGGATATGCTTCGCGACCTGGTGGACGACGCAACAATAATGAAATCTGGCGATATGCCTGCGCATGCTTTGATAAATCATCATACACTACCAACACATCTTTTCCTTGATCCATAAAATATTCACCCAATGCAGTTGCCGCATAGGGCGCGATATATACCATAGCTGCGGGATCGGAAGCACCAGCTAATACAACAGTGGTGTAATCCATCGCTCCACGTTCGGACAATTCCGAAACAATACGACGAATTTTAGATTCACGTTGTCCAATTGCTACATAGATACACATAACTCCTTTACCTTTTTGGTTCACAATAGAGTCAATTGCAATAGCGCTTTTACCTGTCTGACGATCGCCAATAATAAGTTCACGCTGACCTCTCCCAATAGGAATCATGGCGTCAATCGCTTTAATACCTGTGTGTAACGGAACGGAAAC
>CAYVXI010000077.1:0-7452 GCA_964455595.1 uncultured Candidatus Saccharibacteria bacterium
AAAGAAATTATTGTAAAAAACACAGACCCACAGATATGCGCAGAATTAGAAGAACAAGGATTATTATTTAAAACAGAAAGTTACGAACACGAATATCCATTTTGTTGGCGTTGCGATACACCCATTTTGTATTTTGCGCGAAAGAACTGGTTCGTTAAAATGACGGAGGTAAAAAAACAGCTACAGGAGAATAACCGGAAAATAAACTGGGTGCCCGCACATATAAAGGAAGGAAGATTTGGTGAATGGATAGGCGATCTGAAAGATTGGGCGTTTTCTCGTGAACGCTATTGGGGAACACCTCTTCCTGTGTGGAGATGTCGTTCTTGCGAATACATTTCTGTGCTTGGAAGTATTGCCGAGATTGCAGAGCGGAGTACATTGCAAAATACGTATAGTATGATGCGACACGGAGAGTCGCAGAATAACGTGAAAAACACGTGCGACTCCACAGGAGACAAAAGCCACCTAACTGCTAAAGGAAAGGAACAGGTTGCTAAGATGTTAGGGAAATTTAAAAAAGAAAATCCCGATACTGTAATTAATGTTGTCGTTACCTCCCCGTTCGTGCGCACACAGGAAACAGCAACTCTTGTCGCAGGCGTCCTTAACATCAGGCAGACTGCAATTATAGCCGACCCATTGCTGAGAGAAATCGATACCGGTATTTTCAATGGGAAAAAAATCGAAGAATACAGAAAGTATTTTTCATCCATTGAAGAACGATTTGTAAAAACACCACCAGAAGGAGAAAATTTGAACGATGTTAAAAAACGCCTTGCGCAGTTTATGCGTGAAACAGAGGCACGATATAAAGGAAAGACTATTTTATTGGTAAGCCATGAAGATACTTTATGGATTTTGGAATCAATGCTTATGGGGCGAAGCAATAAAGAAGCGGTCCATGAGAAAAAGAAAAGAAAAGGAGTCTATATAAAAAACGGGGAGATACGCGAACTTCCGCAGATGAAGCTACCACTGGACAGCGACGGCAACATGGACATGCACAAGCCGTACATCGATGATATTACTTTCGCATGTGAAAAATGTTCCGGCACGATGCAGCGTGTTCCGGAGGTTGCAGATGTGTGGTTTGATTCAGGCGCAATGCCTCTTGCGCAAGAACATTTTCCATTTGCATTTGCTGGTAAAGAAAAACAAGACACGCAAGCGCTTTTAAAAAAAATAGATTTCCCCGCTGATTTTATCTGTGAAGGGGTAGACCAGACCAGAGGTTGGTTTTATACATTGCTTGCTGTCTCGACAGTACTTGATATGGGGGAGCCATATAAAAATGTTATTTCTTTAGGACATATTTTGGATAAACATGGCAAGAAAATGTCCAAATCAAAAAAGAATTATACTGACCCGATGTTGCTAGCCGACACGTACGGTATTGATGCGGTGCGCTGGTATTTCTATATTGTAAATCCAGCAGGAGAACCTAAGCGGTTTGATGAAAAAGATGTATTGGATTCACAACGAAAGAGCGTGATGATGCTGTTGAATATCGCGAATTTTCTTGGGACATATCGTTCGAAAAAGAAAGGAAAAGAAACAGTGAAGAAAACGGTGTTAGATACATGGATACTTTCACGTTTGGAAGAAACAATACGTGACACTACTATGTTTTTGGATGCATATGATGCACAGGGGTCGTCGCGTATAATTGCCGCGTTTTTCGACGATTTATCCAACTGGTATATTCGTAGATCGCGTGAACGATTCCAACGACCAGACGACAAAGCAGATTATAATGCAGCGGTTCAAACGCTTTCATTTGTATTTGATGAAACGTTAAAGTTGTGTGCTCCTTTCATACCTTTTATAACCGAACACATTTGGCGTCAAACACACAAAGACAGTATTCATCTTGAAAAATACCCCGTTGCATCTGAAAAATACATTGATAAAGAGCTTATGTATGCTATGATAAAGGCACGAGAAATCGCAAGCATGGCGCTTCAAAAGCGCGCAGAATCCGGTATTAAAGTGAGACAGATATTGCAAACATTAAAAATCAAAGACAGCAGTCTAGATTCATCATTGCTGTATCTGATACAGGATGAAATAAATGTTAAAAGCGTAATTTCAGACACATCTCTCACCGAACCCGTGTGGCTTGATACGAACATTACCCCAGAATTAGCTCAGGAGGGAATGGTGCGTGAGATAGCGCGACATATCCAGCAAGCTCGTAAAGATGCTGGTTTCACAAAAAAGAATAGTATAACCATTACGTATGCTGTTTCTCCGGAACTTGAAGAGATGATGAAATTAAATGAAGAATATATAGTAGGGCGCACTATTGCAAAAAGCATTACGAACGTCTCTTTAGAAAAACTACAAGAACCAAAAGAGATTTCATTAGACGGCGGAAAAGTCTGGTTCAGCATAACATAAAAAATGTACTCCACAACGGGAATTATTATCAAAAAAGACAATAAAGGAGAGCATGATCAGCTCGTTACCATATACACGAAGGAATATGGAAAGATTTCGATATTGTCTAAGGGCGTACGGAAGGGGTCTGCAAAATTATCAGGACATCTTTCGCTTTTACATCTTTCCGTTTTTCATTTTGTATTAGGAAAAAAACAAAAAGTATTAACGACTGTTTCTGAAATTGAAGGGTTTTCGGTTCTAAAGAAAGATTTAGAAAAGGTTCGTGCAGGAATGCACATTGCAGATCTGGTGGATACCTATACTATTGCCGAAGAACAAGACGAATCACTTTTTCATTTATTATTGGGAGCGCTTGATTATCTGAATCGTAAAGAAATGAAGCGCATTGATGTAAAATTTTTTCTGCGTTATTTTGAATTCAAGTTTTTAAGTCTATTAGGATATGAACCAGAAGACAAGACTATTGTATATGCGCTTTCCGCAGAGATTAACACATTATCAGAAGGACAGTTAGATAGAATGGAAACAGACTTTAGCAGGTATTTCCAAAACATTTATAGTAAAGCTTTATAAAAAATACGCATGGACAGTAGATTAGAAGAATTTGAAAAAAAACTCTATAAAGAGGAAGAAAAATCAGACAAGCCCAAAAGTTTTGAGGTGTATAAAGAGGCGAATATTAAAAAACCAAAAACCGGATGGGAAAAAGAAGGCTGGAAAGCTCGTAAAAATGGCGTAAGCGGGAGAGATATTGCAATATTGGCAGGAATTATTTTATTTTCAGGAGCTATAGCGTTTGGCTATTATGCTTATTATTCTGGAGGCAACATATTTGATAAGAAAAATGTTAGTGTAAACATTTCAGGTCCGGAAACTGTTTCAGCGGGTGATCAGGTTCAATTTGCTGTTGTGTACCGAAATAATACAACACAGTCTTTAAAAGACGCTCAAGTATTTTTTGAATGGCCAGAGAAAACTATTTTGGAAAATCAGACAGGGGCAACAACTCTAAAACAAAAAGCAGATATAGGACTCATTGTTCCACATCAGGAAAAAATAGCCTTATTTAAAGGGCGTATTTACGGCTCACAAAATCAGATAAAAGAAATAAAAGTCACGTACCGTTACACACCTGATGGGTTTAATTCTGTTTTTGAAGACGTTAAAACAATTTCTGTAAAAATTTCCACAACACCATTGGCGTTAAGCATGAGCGTGCCGGCGCAGGCAGTAGCAGGAAAGGATATGGATATTACCATTGAATACCAGAACCAGTCTGATGCCACGTTTCCAAATATGGAAATAAAACTTACCTACCCTCAAGGATTTGTTTTTGTTTCTGCTGACCCACAACCTGACATGACGAATAATTCAGTGTGGAAATTAGGAACTGTTAAAGAACGGTTCAGTGGGAAAATACAATTAAAAGGCAACTTTACCGGTGCTCAAGGTGAGTCAAAATCTCTTTTTGCAGAAATAGGGTCGTCTGCGAAAGAAAATGAATTTATTTCATATGCTAATGCTTCAAATACTATAACCATTGCTTCGTCGGCGTTATTTGTGTTTCAGACCGCTAATAATTCACGTGATTATGTGGTGAATCCTGGTGCTATCATGCAATATAAGATTCGTTACAAAAACACCACTGACACACAAATTCCGGATGTGGTGATTTTAGCGCACATCGACAACTCGTATATAGATATAAAATCGTTGAACATTCAGTGGGGATCGTTCGATTCGCGTACGAATTCTATTATTTGGAATGGCAGGTCAGTCCCTTCTCTTCAGATTCTGGACCCTAAAGAAGAAGGAGAGGTTTCGTTTTCTGTCATGCTAAAAACAGCGTTGTTACCAAAAAGTTTTTCGGATAAAAATCTAACTGTGTCTTCTAATGTGAAAATAAGATCGTCATTAACTCCAGAGAGTCTTGGAGGGTTGCCTATAGACAGTGAAGATCAACTTGATGTAAAAGTGAATAGCCAGTTCTCATTTAATGAAACCGCATATTTTAGAGACGGTCCTTTAAACAATAGCGGACCCATTCCCCCAAGAGTAAATCAGCGCACAACATATGCTATATCTTGGCAGTTAAGTAATACTACCAATGATGTGGACAACATAGAAATATCCGCGGTACTCCCACCAGAAGTAGAATGGACAGGTGTAACATCGTCGTCAGATGGCACTATCACATTTAATAAGGTTACAGGAAGGGTTGTCTGGAAACCAACAAAAGTTTTTGCAGGAACAGGCATCTTACTTCCTGTTGTGCGTATGGACTTTCAGGTTGCTTATATGCCATCATTCATTCATGTGGGGCAACCCGTCAATCTCGTTTCAGGCGCGACATTGATTGCAACAGATACCTTTACCGGAACCCAACTAAATAGAAGCGTTTCGCAAGTTAATTCCGATCTTATGGGAACATTAAAGCAGGGTGATGGTGTTGTTTCGGAATAACTACTATACGTATGGAAAACAAAAACACAACAACAATGGAACAGATTGTGTCGCTCGCGAAGCGGCGCGGTTTTGTATACCCAGGCTCGGAAATTTATGGGGGGCTCGCAAATTCATGGGACTATGGACCGCTGGGGGCGCAACTGAAAAAAAACATTAAAGATCATTGGTGGCGGTTTTTTGTTCAGCGCCGTGACGATATGGTAGGCCTTGATGCCGCACTAGTCATGAACCCTAAAGTCTGGGAAGCTTCCGGGCACACGGCCAATTTTTCGGACCCGCTAGTGGAATGCAAAAAATGCCACGCGCGGTTTCGCGCCGACCAGATAGACTTAAGTAAACCCTGCGCGCAATGCAAAGCGAAAGATTCTTTTACACAGTCACAAGCATTCAATTTAATGCTAAAAACTTTTTTAGGACCAGTTGATGGGTGGGCGGAATGGTCAGATTTTTTGACGAGGCTAAATTCAGCAAAAAATTTCCCCGAAGAATTAGAAGAAGTAATTAAATACGGTGTAGAAGTCTTTCACCAGACGGGTAAATCAATTGCGTATTTCCGCCCCGAAACGGCGCAGGCGATGTTTGTTGATTTTAAAAACGTGTTGGACACCACACGTTCTAAACTCCCGTTCGGTATTGCACAAATAGGAAAAGCGTTTCGCAACGAGATAACGCCGGGTAACTTTATTTTCCGCACTAGAGAATTCGAACAGATGGAAATAGAGTATTTTTTCAATCCTGACAAAACCGACTGGAAAGCATTGTTCGAAGAATGGAAGGGAGAGATAGAGAAATGGATGAAGGAGGTTGGTATTGATCTATCTAAAGTACACGCCGTGGATATTCCTGATGGCGATCGTGCCCATTATTCAAAACGTACAATAGATTTTGAATTTGACTACCCATTCGGACAGAAAGAACTTTTTGGATTAGCTTATCGAGGAAATTATGATCTCACCCAGCATGAAAAGGCAAGCGGTCAGGAATTGAGATATTTAGACCCTGAGACAGGAGAGAAAATTTTACCGCATGTGATTGAACCATCTCTCGGAGTAGATCGGGCTTTTCTTGCGGTGTTGCTTTCGGCGTATGCTGAAGAATCGGTTGCAGACGGTGATATGCGAATTGTTCTACATCTTCCACCTACCATTGCTCCAGTTCAAGTCGCGGTCTTTCCGCTTTTGAAAAACAAAACAGAGCTAGTCGGAAAAGCAAGAGGGGTTTATACTGATCTTAAAAAAACATTCTTAACCGTATGGGATGACAACGGCAACATTGGCAAGCGTTACAGACGACAGGACGAAATCGGCACGCCGTATTGTATTACGATAGATTTTGATACGTTAGAAGACGGTACCGTGACCGTGCGTGACCGTGACACCCTGAAACAGGAACGTGTAGCTATTGTCGAGCTCAAGAATTATTTATCAGAGAAACTAATCAGTTAATCTATGTACCACAAAACAGTTCTGCCCAACGGCGTGAGATTATTGAGCATACCTATGCGCGATACCAAGACAGTAACGGTGTTGGTGTTTGTGGGGACGGGGTCAAAATACGAAACCAAGCGCATCAATGGCATCTCGCATTTCTTGGAGCACGCGCTGTTCAAAGGTACGGACAAATGGCCGACGGCGCTTGCGTTGACCGAAACGCTTGATGGAATCGGCGCGGAGTTTAATGCTTTCACGGGCGCGGAATCAACAGCGTATTATGTAAAAACTGATTATACGCATTTAGATTTGGCGTTAGAGGTAACCGCAGATATGATATTTCACGCAAAGTTAGACGAACAAGCAATTGAGAAAGAAAAAGGAGTTATTGTTGAAGAGATAAATATGTATAACGATAATCCACAGCGCAAGATAGGAGAGTTGTTGGAGGGCTTAATGTATGGAGATCAGCCGGCAGGATGGCCTATCTTGGGGGAAAAAGAAACCGTGAAGGCGCTGACGCAGAAGGATTTTGCCGATTATATAGCAACGCATTATACGTTCGATAATATCGTTGTATCTGTTGCGGGAAATTTTAATCAGAAAGACTTAAAAGAAAAAGTAAATCTTTATTTTCAACCAAAACTAGAACGTGGAAGCAGGCCAGAAAAACCTGCTGTTGAAGAAAAGCAAAACGAACCAAAAAGTTTGATACAATATAAAAAAACCGATCAAACCCATTTCTATATTGCTTTTCGTTCAAGAATTAATGCTTTATCACAACGACGGTTCGCACAGTCTTTGCTTGCAAGCGTGATGGGCGGTAATATGTCTTCGCGATTGTTTACGGCAATTCGCGAACAAAAAGGACTGGCATATTATATTCACGCCGGAATAGACACAACTTCAGACACGGGTTATTTGTATGCCAACGCGGGCGTGGACAACGCGCGCGTGCATGACGCGATTGCCGCCACCCTTGCGGAATTTGCGAAAATACGGAAAGATGGAGTTACGGATGCCGAACTGGAGAAAGCGAAGAATTATTTCCAGGGGAAGACCTATATCGACCTGGAAAGCTCGGATGCCTTGGCGGGATTTTTCGGAGGACAGGAAATTATAAAAGGAAGCGTGATGACGTCCGAAGAGA
>CAYVXI010000078.1:0-12488 GCA_964455595.1 uncultured Candidatus Saccharibacteria bacterium
CAGCGTCCCCCATGAAAGCGCGCCGGGCAGTATTTCAAGAAAACGGTACAACCGGCGTTCGCGCGGATCCTTCAAGTCCGAAGCCCTTCCAATGTTCAAATAATAATATTCTTCTGAAATCATACTACTGTCAGTATAACAGAGTCATTGATTTTATACAGGGATTACTGTACTATGGCAACCATGAAGGATGCCGCAAAGTGTAAATAAAATCAGCCCGTCTTTGGCGGCTCCCAAAGTTTTGCGTTTTGATTTTTGAGTTTTGCGTTTTCACGGCCCTATCGTCTAGTGGTTAGGACAGCAGCTTTTCAAGCTGTTAACCGGGGTTCGATTCCCCGTAGGGCTACTAATTCGAACGTTGTACTTGTGCTCCAAGTAGGCCAAAACACATCAAATCAAAAACCAAGACTGAATCTTGGTTTTTGATTATTACTTTTTTATCTGCTCATCTGTCTGTTCTTTAAAAAACATAATTCTAAATTTATTTTTTAATTAAACAGAAAATGCAAGATTAATATTTTTACATTCCACTGTTCTTGTCTTGCCGTATACAGCGTTTTTCATGTTTAAAGCAACCCTTTCAATAACAGGTACTGTTACAGAATTTCCAAATTGTTTATATAGCGCTGCATCAGAAATATTTGGTAATTTATATGAATCAGGAAATCCTTGAAGTCTTGCACACTCTCTAGGGGTTAATTTTCTAATTCCTCTACTATCTTTTATAAGAGGAACGTTGTGTCCACCCGTACCCATATTAGCAGTTAGCGTTGGACAAACACCACTCTTATTTTCACGAACATATTTTCTCCTCCATTGATATACCACACCACTTTTAAAAGAATAGTCTTTTAATTTTTTGAATAAAGGTTTATCGTTATAGTAATATTTTTGATCAACATCTTCTGGGTCCTCAAGTATATCATTTATAGAAGTATTTTTTTCTATAGGCTCAGGAAATCTAAAATTACTAATAAACCCGGTCTCTTTTAAAAATCCAACTATATATATTCTTTCCCTATTTTGTGGAACATTTCCGTATTCCATACTATTGAGCACTTTTTCTCTTACATCATATCCAAGATCATTTAGTATTTTATAAATAACCTTAAATGTATTTCCATTATCATGACTTTCAAGATTTTTTACATTTTCAAGTAGAAAACCGGTGGGGGTTTTTGTTTTTAGAATTCTTACAACATCAAAAAATAGGTTTCCTCGTCCTCTTTCATCATTAAATCCCTTACGATAACCCGCTATAGAAAAAGGCTGACATGGAAAGCCCCCTAGAAGAAAATCAAACTCTGGCAGATCTTCTACTTTTATTTTTTGAAGATCTTCTACTGTGAGAGGGGTATTTTTAAAATTTAAATCATATGTTTCTTTACACTTAGGCTCAAAATCATTTGCAAAAACAGTTTTAAATCCCGCTCGCTCAAAACCAATACGAACACCACCTACACCTGCAAATAAATCAATTGTTCTAAATTTCTGACTCATAAATTTTATAAATCCATTATAACATTACTTTTTAACCACTGCTAAAATTTTACCGTTTATCATGAAGTTATCATGACTAGAGAGATATATATACTTGTGTTTTGGATTTGTTGATTCTGGTACAAGTTTTATATCTCCATTTTTTCGGTCATGCTCAAATTTCTTTAAATTTGCCATGCCGTCAATAATTGACAGAACGTAATCCCCATCTCTTACATTTCTGTCTTTATAATCTATGACCACATAATCACCATTTTCAATGTTATATCTCCCTTTCACTTTTGCCTTATTCATTGAATCACCTTCTGCTCTCAAAACAAAAATACCATCTTTTTTGCCTACGTCTTTTTTTGAAACCTTAAGATATCCTTCTATATTTTCATCTGCAAATATCTCTGCTGGCCCGCAATTTGCAGATCCTAAAATAGGTACCGAAAAAGAATCAAAATTCATATTACCTGATAAAGATAAAAACTCCCCGTTATTTATAATCATCCCTCTCGGTTGATTTGATTCTTTTTTGAGATAACCTCCTTTTTCCAATTTATTTACATAATAGTGTGCCGTGGAAACAGAAGATATCTTCATATGCTTTTTAATTTCTTCTAATGAAGGCGCGTATCCATTCTTTTCTCTGTATAATTTTATAAAATCTAGGACCTCTTTTTGTTTTTTTGTAAGCATGTTTTTGAACTACTGACTTTCGATTTATTTTCTATATAATATAAGTATATAGAAAACTTTTAGAATATGCAATAAAAGTTATCAACAATAATATAAAGGTCTTGAATTATTAACCAATAAACCACAAACATGGCGCACAACAAAACAACCAGTAAAAAAGTCGCTATAGCAGCAAGCAAGGTTCTTAGAAATGAAAGAACATCAAAAAATTCAAAAATTACAGCTGGCAGTGCTCTTTCTCAAAAACACGGCAAGAGAAGTAAAAAATAAATTATAGACTTCTATAAGTATATTCAGCTGTAACTTATTATTCTAACCTTGTATCATTTTTTTTAACAGATTCATTATAGAGATTTTGTGTTTGCATTATTACGCGCTCAAGAGAAAAGTCGCGTGATATTTTTTTATATAATAAAACACCTAATCCGTTTCGGGTAGATTCTGAACCATATAATTGTGTTATGGCCGATACAATAACGTCTGGATTACGAGCGCTAACAAGAATACCTGTCTTGCTGTTTTCTATAACCTCGGGAATCCCGCCAACTTCCGAAGCAACAACAGGAAGTTTTGCATACCCAGCTTCTAATAAAACGAGCGCGAGCCCTTCGGTAATAGATGGGAGAAGAAACAAATCAAAAGCAGGCAAATAACGTGCTGCGTCATCAACGAACCCCAATAAAAATACACGCTCTTGAAGATTATGAGATTCTATTAGTGTTTGAAGATATTCTTTTTCTTCTCCTGCACCAAGCACAACATAATACAAAGAAGAATTTTCTTTTGTAAGTTTTACCATAGCTTCAATAGCATATGTAAGTCCTTTGCTTTTATGAAGCTCTGCGATCGTGCCTACAATGAATGCATTTTCTGAAATGGTATTTTGTGTCTTTGACAAAATAAATTCTCGTGCATCTGAGCGTGAATAAAAATCGGGTTCTGAAATACCATTTTTAATAACTGAAATGGTATTAGATGCAAACGGCCAATCCTGCATGTTGTTTTTTACCGCATCAGAAACGGCTATAGTTTTGTGCGAAAGAATTACTATCAACCACGAAAATATTTTTATAAGAAATCTCTGCCACTGCGGTCGTTCTTCGTTGAATGCCCAACCATGAGCGGTAAAGATAATTTTTGGCACGCCTGCAAAACGTGCGGCAAGTGCCCCTATTCCCCCTGCCTTTGTACTATTTAAATGGACAATGTCTGGTTTTTCGTTTTGAAAAATAGATTTCAATTCAAATAATGCCGCTACATCATTTATAAAATGCACATCACGGGCAAGTGAAGTAATAGGAATAACGCGGATGTTTTGTTCGCGCAGTTTTTGAATTAATATTCCAGTACCTCCTAATGCGACAGCCACATCAAATATGTCCTTTGGAAGGTTTACAGCAAGATCATATACATATTTTTGCGCACCACCAAAGTTTGACTTGGTAATGACAAAAATAATCTTTGTTTTGTTTGTTGTAGTGTCCATTATTTAAGGGAATTGTACCATGAAATCTATCTCAATAAAAACCTCTTACGTAGTTGAGATAGGTCTTTATTTGTGCTAGGATAAGAGACATGAAATTCCTCAATAAGCGCGAACCTCTCATATTATTTACGGGGGATTTGATTGCTTTCTCGGCAGCTCTTTGGGTTGCTTTGGTGCTTCGTTACGGCTCTATTCCCTCTTCCCAACTCCTTTCTATACACTGGGAGCCTTTTTCCATGCTTTTCTTGTTATGGACCTTTATATTCTTTGTTGCGGGACTGTACGAAAAACATACACTCGTTTTTAAAGGAAAACTCCCTTCTCTTATATTTAACACCCAAGTCGCAAACAGTCTTCTTGCAGTCGTGTTCTTTTATTTGTTTCCTTCATTTGGTATCTCCCCAAAAACAATTCTTGTAGTGTATCTTGTTGTTTCATTTCTTCTTATTATTGTATGGCGCATTGTTCTTGTCCCTCGTTTTGGCGTTCGTAATTCCGAAAATGCTATCTTGTTAGGAACGGGTCCAGAAATGCACGAACTGAAAGAAGAAATAAACAGCAACGAGCGTTATAATTTAAACTTTGTTTCTTCGATTGATTTGAATCAACTAGACGGTATCGCGTTTCAAGAAGATGTAATTGAAAAAGTATATAGCGAAGGAGTAACTTCTATTGTTATTGATTTACGACACGAAAAAGCAGGTGCGATTTTGCCATCGTTGTATAATTTGATTTTTTCCAATGTCCGTTTTCTCGACATGCATAAAGTCTACGAAGAAGTTTTTGACCGTATCCCTCTTTCGCTTGTGGGATATAATTGGTTTCTTGAAAATATTTCATTTTCACCGCATATTATGTATGACACGCTCAAACGAGCCATGGATGTGGGCATTGCAAGTGTGCTTGGTATTTTTTCTCTTGTTCTTTATCCTTTTGTAATGCTTGCAATAAAACTGGAAGACAACGGACCCATATTTATTGTCCAAGATCGGATTGGCGAAGGAAACCGAATTATTAAACTATGGAAGTTTCGCAGTATGCGTGGGAGTGATGCGGGTAAATGGGTTACTGACGGGGATCATCGTGTTACAAGAATAGGGCGTATATTACGCAATACTCGCATCGATGAATTACCACAACTATGGAATATTGTTCGCGGTGATATTTCGCTTATTGGACCGCGCCCTGATATTGTTAGTCTTGGGAATAAACTTGAAAAAGAGCTTCCTTATTACATAGTACGCAATCTTATCAAACCGGGGCTATCCGGTTGGGCGCAGATAAAACAAGATATTGCTCCTCAATCACTCGAAGAAACCCGCGAACGTCTTGCGTATGATTTATATTATTTAAAAAACCGTTCGTTTATTTTGGACCTTACTATTGCGCTTAAAACAGTAAAAACACTTCTCTCGCGAACAGGAAAATAATATGCTAGAGTAAAAACATTATGGAAAAACAACTAACACTTTTTATTACAGGGGGTTCTGGATATGTTGGCGCAATGCTTGCTGACCAATTTTCTAAACGTCCTGACGTAAAAGAAATCATCTGTCTTGATAAAGAAGATACATCGGATATTTTAGTCACAAACCCAAAAATAACTCATATCACCGCAAATACTTCTGATGGTACATGGCAAGAACAAGTACGCGCAAAAAACCCTGATGTGGTTGTGCATACCGCATGGCAAATTCGCGAAATGTACGGACAAAAAAAGAAACAATGGAAATGGAATGTGGAAGGATCGCAAGATGTTTTTGATTTTGCATTTTCAACACCTAGTATAAAAAAACTTATTTATTTTTCCACTGTTGCTTCCTATGGCTCATATCCTGACAATACTGTGGATCATTTTTACACCGAAGAAGAACCATTTCGCGTTACTGATTATTTGTATGCGGAAGAAAAACGCATAGTCGAAGAAAATCTGGAAAAGACATACAAAAAATTAAAATCGGAAGAAAAAATGAATGCGCAAGTTTTTATAATTCGTCCTGCAGCAATTACCGGTCCTCGAGGACGCTATGCGCGCATTCGTTTTGGACTTCAATCTGCTCTTTCAGGTTCTCTTAAAGGTCAGAAATCATTTCTCTATGATCTTATCTCGCTTATGGTTTCATGGGTTCCAGTAACACAAAAATGGCTACGCCAATATATACATGAAGACGATATCACCGATATCGTGAAATTGTTTACGTTTAAAGATCTTAAAGGAGATTACGAAATCTTTAATGCAGCACCTCCCGGCCCTGCAGTGCTTGGCCCCGATATGGCTAAAGCAGTGGGAAAACGTATGCTTCCTATACAACCATGGATGGCTCGTTTCGCATTCTTTTGGATGTGGCACTTAACCCGCGGGCGCATCCCTACATCAAAAGGAAGCTGGAAAGGGTATTCGTACCCGATTGCGGTGGACGGGTCTAAAATCGCTAAATTACATGGGTTCAATTATAACTTTGAATCCAAAGAAGCGTTTGTTAAAACAGAAGGGCGCTACAAACAAGACGCTGTTAAATAAGTTTTCAAAAGCACATCTTTATGCTTATTTTTGCTATTGAAACGTCATGCGACGACACTGCATGCGCGGTAATAGAAATTAAAGGGTTGAAAAATCCAAAGTTTACCGTGCGCGCAAGTGTTATATCATCTCAAGTTAAACTACATTCACCTTTTGGTGGTGTTGTGCCGACTCTTGCATCGCGTGAGCATTTAAAAAATCTTCCTGTAGTATTTGCAAAAACACTAAAGCAAGCAAAAGTAACAATGCAAGATATTGATTACATTGCTGTTACCAAAGGACCTGGGCTTGCTATAGCATTATTGATTGGCGTTCAGTTTGCGCGCGGACTTGCTTACGCATATGGCAAAAAAATAATTCCGGTAAATCATATTTCGGGTCATATTCTTTCAAACTGGCTTCATAATTCACGTATTACATTTCCTGTATTAAACGCTGTAGTATCTGGAGGACATACGGAACTTATTCTCATGAAAAAAATTGGCCATTATGAAATTCTGGGCTCAACCAGAGATGATGCAGCAGGCGAAGCATTTGATAAGGTTTCTAAAATGTTGGGGTTTGGTTATCCAGGTGGTCCCATTATTTCCAAATTAGCACTACATGGCAATACAGATGCTTTCAAACTCCCCCGCCCTATGATAGGCAGTGGTAATTTTGATTTTTCTTTTTCTGGTTTAAAAACGGCTGTGTTTTATCTTTTAAAAAATAATCCGAAAATAAAAAAATCAAAACAACACACAGCTGACCTTTGTGCTTCGTTTGAACAGGCCGTCACTGATGTCATAACTGCAAAAACTATTACGGCGGCAAAAAAATATAACGCAAAAACCGTCACTCTTTCGGGCGGCGTTTCGGCAAATACAAAACTACGAGAAACGCTTAAGTTTGAACTTACAAAAACACTTCCTACAGTCGCTTATTTGGTACCCGATGCCAATCTTTCCACCGACAACGCCGTAATGATAGGTGTATCAGCATTTTTTGACAGAAAACACGCGCAATCCTGGAAAAAGCTCGACGCAGAAGCGAATCTGTCTCTGTAAACAAATAGCGCACTTACCTGTCATGCCCGAAAGAATCGGCTGTTCTGCCGCTCCTGCGGCGGCAGCCAGCCTTGACCTCTCGATGCCAAAACTTTCACTACATGAAAGACCGAGCTTTTGGCATCTGCGGGACATTCCTTCGGGCACACCAGGAAATCGCGCATAGAATTCTTCACCCCTGTACATTTCAAAAATAAACATTATTTAGACATTGAGAAAAGCGTCTAAATGCGCTACTATGGAGATGCTGTATGGATAAATTTACCAAACCTTACGACCCAAAAACGACCGAACCGGAAATATACAAAAAGTGGCTTGAAAGCGGCTTTTTTAATCCTGATAACCTTCCTGTAAAAGACGGGGCTAAAACATTCACTATCGCACTTCCTCCACCTAATGTGACCGGGGTGTTACATATGGGGCACGCGCTGAATGCAACAGTACAAGATATTTTAATTCGTAAAAAAAGAATGGAGGGGTATCGCGCGTTATGGATTCCCGGAACCGATCATGCCGGTATTGCCACGCAGAATGTCGTGGAAAAAATGCTGAAAAAAGAAGGGGTGTCGCGCCACGACCTTGGCAAAGAAAAATTTCTTGAAAAAGTGTGGGAATGGAAAGAAAAATACGGGAACATTATCCTGGACCAATTAAAAACATTAGGTGCTTCATGTGACTGGTCGCGCACAGCATTTACCATGGACGAAGGGTATAAAAAAGCAGTTGAGGAAGCTTTTTCGTATTATTATAAAAAGGGGCTTATCTATCAGGGGGAGCGCGTTATCAATTGGTGTGCACGATGTGCCACAAGTTTGTCTGACTTGGAACTAGAATACAAAGAAGAAAAAGGTGTTCTGTATTATATTAACTATCCTTTAAAAAATGAACCTAAAAAATATATTACTGTTGCAACAACCAGACCAGAAACAATGCTGGGAGATACTGCTGTTGCGGTAAACCCAAAAGACAAGCGATGGGAAAGTTTTGTAGGTAAAACAATAGTGCTTCCTATTCAAGAACGTGAAATTCCTATAATTGCCGATGACGCAATAGATACAGAATTCGGGACTGGTGCGGTAAAAGTTACACCTGCACACAGCATGGTGGACTTCGAAATTGGAGAACGACACAAACTTCCTTTGGTTAAAATCATCAATGAAAAAGGAAAGATGACTGTAGAAGCCGGGGACCAATTCAAAGATTTGAATGTAAATGATGCACGCGCGAAAGTTGTCGAAACATTAAAAACATTAGAACTTATAGAAAAAGAAGATGTATACAATCACAATGTAAGTCATTGTTATCGCTGTGATAAAGTTATCGAACAATCACTTTCTAAACAATGGTTTGTTAAAATGGGAGAACTTGCCCGCATGGCAGCAGATGCTGTACGCGAGGGACCTACAAAAAGCATAACGTTCCATCCAGATAATTTTGAAAAACCCTATCTTGCATGGCTGGACAACACGAAAGACTGGTGTGTTTCACGTCAGATATGGTGGGGGCATAAAATACCATTAGATGGCGTCGACGATGTTCTTGATACATGGTTTTCTTCAGCACTTTGGCCGTTTGCAGTGCTTGGGTGGCCAGAAAAGACACGTGACTTTGAAACTTTCTATCCTACACAGGTATTGTTTACTGGTAGAGATATTATTAATCTCTGGGTAAGTCGTATGATATTTTCTGGGCTAGAATTTACCAATAAAATTCCTTTTACTGATATTTATATTAATCCAACTGTTCTTGCTAAAGACGGTAGACGCATGTCTAAATCACTGGGAACAGGTATTGACCCATTAGAATTAGTCGAAAAATATGGCGCAGATGCGACTCGATTTGGTTTGATGTGGCAAAACATGGGATTGCAAGATATACAATTTAGCGAAGAACATTTATTAGCTGGTAAGAAATTTGCCAACAAGCTTTGGAACATCACTCGTTTTGTGCTTACAAAAACAGACGGTAAAGTTTATACAACACTTCCTGTTGCACAGGGTATAGAAGAAAAAATAATACTTGAAAAATTAAACACAACAATTATGAATGTAAGTGCGGACATTGATGCGTTTAAATTCGGGCAAGCTATTCGCACTCTTTATGAATTTGTTTGGCATGATTTTGCAGATATGTATATAGAACATTCGAAAACTCAAGACTCTGAAGAGACAAAACAAGTGCTTTCATATGTACTTGTAAAATCCCTTAAATTACTTCATCCTTTTATGCCCTTCATTACCGAGGAAATATACAGAACACTCGATATTCCTGAAAAGAAAATGCTACTTGTAGAAAACTGGCCCACACTATTATCATGATTGATCTGCACACCACCTCCTGGAAGGAAATACTATTGTTGATCTCGATAGGATTTGCCCCTAGTATGATATGGCTTCTTTATTATCTACACAAAGACCTTCACCCTGAACCAAGAATCATGATAGTAAAGGTCTTTTTCTGGGGGTTCGCCAGTACGTTTGTCGCGTTTGCCCTGGAGTGGGTGTTTATAGAAACAATAAGAGGTATTGTTATGTATTGTGCAAGCTGTGGAAATGTACTGCCTAAATTTACCGGCAACATTAATACGTTTTCTGTTATTGGTTTATCTACGTTTATTATTTTAACAGCACTTGCACTTATCGAGGAATCAATAAAATACGTAGCTGCAAAGGTAAAAATTATGGGATCAAAATATTTTGATGAACCAACTGATGCAATGATATATCTTATTGTAGCGGCATTGGGGTTTGCAGCTGCAGAAAACATTGGGTATGTATTCCAAGCATACAATACAACAAATGCTCTTGGGGTAACAGTATTCCGTTTTGTCAGCGCCACTTTTTTACACACGCTTTCCTCAGGTATTGTCGGATACTTTTTAGCATTATCCATTATTCATAATCGCCATCCGTTGCCTTATCTTGTTATGGGCATCTCATTTGCTACACTGTTGCATGCAACCTTTAATTTTCTTATAATGCTATCAGGGGGGAGTGATTATTTCGTATTAACAATTATTTTATTTTTAGGCATCTTATTCTTTATTATTTCCGAACTTTTCCGATCAATTCATAAAATGGCATTTAATTCAATTTCTACAACATTACAATAATATGAACAAGGGTTCTTTTTTTGAAAAACTAACTGAAACTATAACCAAAGATGAAGGCACATCAGCTGTGGATGCGCGTTTGGAAAAATCAAAAAAATGGCTTTCTGATTCCGAAACTGATATACCGTTAGATGTATACCAGACAGAACATGATGTTGTTATTAAATCGCTGTTACCGGGAGTGCGCGTTTCCGATATAGATTTGAGTATTGTTAATGATATTCTTACCATTAAGGGTTCACGTAAAAAAGAAGAGGAAATACACCAACAGGATTATTATTATCAAGAATGTTCTTGGGGTTCATTTTCTCGGTCAGTTATTCTTCCTTCTTCCGTAAAGACAGATCAGATAAAAGCTTCTCTGAAAAATGGCATTCTCACTATTCGCTTGCCGAAAGAAACAAAAATTGTTTCACAGAAAGTTTCTATTTCCTCTTGAATACACATCGTATGCTCAAAAAATTTGGGATAGCAGTAATCATATCCATCCTAATGACGTTCTTGTCAGTAGGGGCAATTGTCTATGCAGATAATGACGTTATCTCCTATGGCACAACTATAAATACCATTTCTGTTGGCGGATTAACAAAAACACAGGCAACGGAACTTTTGTCCCCAGTCTACGTTGCATACGAAAACACTCCACTTACACTGCGATTCGAAAAAACTGAAATACAAACAACCCCTAAAGAATTAGGGGTGGAGTTTCCTATTGCGGAAACAGTTGATAATGCTTATATATCTTCAAATGGGAATTCAGTTATTCACGATATTGTAACAAAGGTGCGTGTGTTTTTAATAGGAGGCGATATTGTTCTTCAAACTAAAATAAATAATGAGATTTTCGATTTATTTGTTGAAAAAAATATTTCACAATTTGAACATAAAGCACGCAACGCTTCTCTGGTATACAATCAATCTATAGGTGTATATCAAATGACAGAAGAAAAATCTGGAAGCATCATTAATAGAAGTGCATTAAAATACGCTATTTTAAACAACGCTAATACTGTGTCTTCTGATGTTCTGGAACTTACAAAGCAAGTTGATACTCCAACAGTAACGGTTGCTATGCTTATAGATGCGCAATCTCAAGCAAACACACTTCTTGCGCATGCTCCATTTATTCTTGTAAATGATTCTCAAAATGCTACTTCAACTACTTCTTCATTAATTTCAAAAAGCAATCAAACATATCGTATAGAAAAAAATCAATTAAAAGATTTTTTAACCTTTGTTCTTGAGAGTAATACAGTACACATGCATACCGATGATGACGCTATTAAAAATATGCTGATACAGCTTGCCCCAGCACTTAACGAAAAACCTCAGAATGCAACTTTGACATTAAAGAAAGGAAAGGTGTCAGAGTTTTCTCTTTCAAGAAATGGCATAGAGCTTGATACACAAAAGAGTTTTGAAAATATAAAAGAATCTCTCTTACAAGGTAATAATTCAGCATCTCTTGCCTTACATATTACTCTGCCAGAAATACGCACTGACACAATAGAAAACATGGGATTGACCGCGTTATTAGGAACAGGTGAGTCTAATTTTGCCGGATCTCCCTCTTCGCGCATCGCAAATATCAAAATTGGTTCTCAACAAATAAACGGCACTTTAATACAGCCTGGGCAAGAATTCTCGACAATTAATACACTTGGTGACATTGATGAAAAAAACGGTTATCAAGCTGCTTTAGTTATTAAAGGAAACAAAACAATACCCGAATATGGTGGTGGTTTGTGTCAGGTTTCTACAACCTTATTTCGTGCAACAATATATTCTGGGCTGAAAATAACCGAACGATTTCCGCATAGTTTACCTGTGCAATATTATAATCCTCAAGGGTTTGATGCTGCTATTTATGGTCCACATCCGGATTTACGATTTATTAATGACACTTCTTCGCCTATTCTTATACAAACCTACACACAAGGGACAAAGCTTTTCTTTGAAATATATGGAACTGCAGATGGCAGAGAAGTTAAGCTTATTGGGCCAATTGAAAACAGCAGAAAACCAGATGGATCATTAAAAACAACTCTTACACGAGAAATATATAAAGACGGGAAAATAATTACTACTAATGTTTTTAAATCAAGCTACGGAGCCCCATATAAAGATATTATCGTAAAG
>CAYVXI010000079.1:0-3294 GCA_964455595.1 uncultured Candidatus Saccharibacteria bacterium
CTCCGGGTCGGTAACGCGCTGGGACCCGCGCAGAGCAGCCAGTATTTTCAGCGCTTCATCTGCATGCACTTTAAAGGCGCTCAAAATCATCTTTGCTTTTGAATCTACTTCTAGCAACGCCAAAAAAAGATGCTCTGTGGATATAAATTCATCCTTTAACAAAGTAGCAATCTGCGTAGATTTCTCAAACACTTTAGCAAGTTCTTGCGTGACATACACCTGACCGAATGGAATGTTTGTTTGCGCTCTTTCAAGCCGTTCTATATCATGCTCTACCTGATCTTTTAATAGCTCTGTATTAATCTCTAGTTTCGCAAGTATTGTGGTTACCACCGATTCATCTTGGCGAACAAGCGCCGCCAATAAATGAAGAGCATCTACCTGAAACTGCGTATGAGCAGAAGCAATTTCCTGTGCTTTAAATAATGCTTCTTGCGCTTTGGTTGTAAATTTATTGAATTGCATAATAATCAGGTTTTAGCTTCGTTAGCTTTTAGCTTTCAGAATGCAAGCCTTAAGCCATACTAACAAAATTAGCACTCTTTGGTCAAGAGTGCTAATTTTAGCTAAAACACAGCTAAGCTAACTACTTATTATGCGTTAATTTTAAAAGCGTCGATATGGTCATGTCAATATCCTTTTCTGTTGTATGTTTTCCAAGTGAAAACCGAATCGAGCAAAAAGCGTCTTTTTTTGACATCCCCATTGCCTCCAAAACATGAGATGAGGAAAGCGCCTTCGACTGACATGCTGCGCCAGCCGAAACAGCGATCCCTTCAACATCTAACCTGATAATTAAATCGGAAGAGGAAGTATTTTTAAAAAGAATATTGGCTATATGCGGAAGACGGTTTTGTGTATTTCCGTTTAGGGTTGTGTTTGGAATAGTATTAACTATTCCATTCACCAATCGACTGGTAAGTGCTTGTATGTTTTTATTTTCAGAAGCATTAATACTATTAATGGCACACCCTATACCAACAATACCTGGAACATTTTCTGTTCCCGAGCGTTTTCCGTATTCCTGACCAGAACCATGTACTAATGGTTCAAGCATGGTTCCTTTTTTTATATACAGCATACCAATTCCTTTTGGTGCATATATTTTATGACCAGACAGCGTCAACAAGTCTATTCCTAATAAGGAAACGTCCATAGGACAGTATAAGGCAGCTTGTACGGCATCGGTATGAAAATAAGGAAATGGGTTTTTCCCTTTTTGTTTCTCTTTAAAACTTTTTATAATAGCTGCTATTTCTTGAATAGGTTGAATCGTTCCTATTTCATTGTTTGCATACATTATAGAAACCACAACCGTATCTTCGGTAAGTAATTCTTCTAACCTAGAAATATCCACAACGCCATCTCGAGAAACCGGTAAAAACGAAACACTTACTCGTTCATTCTTTTGTAAGTCTTTTAATACAGTTAGAATTGATTCGTGTTCAATGTGTGTTGAAATTATATGTGCCTTCTTTTTTCCCGTTTTAAACGCAGATTCTAAGGCGCCCTTTATAGCAAAATTATTTGCTTCTGTTGCTGATCCGGTAAACACTATCTCCTGACTCTTGGAATGCAAAAAATCCGCAACTTGCTGTCGTGCATTATCCACAGCACTTTGCGCTTCTTGTCCATACCTATGTATGGAAGATGGGTTACCAAATTTCTGTGTAAAATATGGCTCCATTGCGGAAAACACTTTTGAATCGACGGGGGTCGATGCCGCATAGTCTAGGTAGATACGATTCATGTATATATTATATCGGATTTATCTTATAAGAATATCATTAAAACAACGAGTAATTTCCTGTTTTTGAATCTGTTTTGTGATGAGATTCTTCTACAACTTCAGGGGTTTCTTTTGGTTTTTCTTGTTTACGTTCCGGTTCCGGAGAACCCCAACTTACTGGTATTTCACCACTTTCACTTTGATAGCGGGAAGTAAATAATATCTTGCCATGTTTTTTGCCATATTCAAATACGTCTCTGGTAATACGTACATCATCGAGGCAATACTTTTTTAATGCTTCCATATTCCCTTCTCTGTAATAACGAATAGCATCTAATCCATGCCCGCTTTTTTGTGTGCCCAGCGTCGCTTTCGCTACACTATCTAATGATACACGAAACCCCAATACATTTACCGCGTCTTCCATGATATCGCACGCAGGAATTTTTTTAAGATCCACTTCTTTTAAATATGGTTGTAACACTGTGTAATCAAAAAATTTCGTATTGAAACCAACCAAAAGGTCTGTGTTTTTTAACAACTCTTCAAGTTGTGGAATTTCGTGTTCTTCAAACGTTAAAAAAGCGTCTTGTAAATAAGAATACACTCCCACCACAGACACCTTTAAAAGATGTGCATAATCTCTTCCACCGACTTCGGCAAATTCATATTGAGATTCAAGATCAAGAACAATTCTGTCTTTCATTATTCTTCTGCTACGTTAAATTTCTTTTTAATATCAATTATTTTATTTTCTACTTGTTGAAGATATTCGCGACATTCGGCGGCAAGCGCGAGCCCTTGTTCGAATTTTTCAAGCCCTTGTTCTAAAGATAATTTACCCGACTCGAATTCGTCGGTTATTTTTTCTAATTTTTCATACGATTTTGCAAAATCAAAATTCTTTTTTCCTGCCATACTAGTATTTTTTATATTACTTCTGCATTTATAGAACCATCTGCAAGTTGCACGTTAATTACATCTTGAGACTTAAATCCTCTTACACTCGAAACAACTAATCCTTTTTTCTTTACGATAGCATAACCACGCGCCAGAACCGCAGAGGGACTCATTGTCTTAATAAGTCTCATGGAATGCTCTATTTTTGATTTCTGCATAATAACGCGTTCCTGGAAAAATTTCAAATGAAATAAAAACGACGAAACCACAGATTCTAAAGCATGAATTTTTTGTACAACAAACGTATCTAAATGAACCATAAAATTAGAAATAGTTCGGGAAGCATTTTCATGTAACGCGGTCATTGATGCATCTAATTGCGCGTCCATGGTATTGCATTCTTGTAATACCATTTGTTTATCAGGTGCAATAAGCTCTGCAGCATTTGATGGAGTTGATGCTCTTATATCGGTTACAAAATCAGCAATAGTAACATCCGGTTCGTGCCCCACACCGCATACCACCGGGACCACAGACCCAAATATCGCATACGCAACTTCCCGTGAATTGAACGCCGCCAGGTCTTCGGCCGCGCCACCACCACGAACAAGCGCAATAAGATCAAGATTTAAATTAATGGTTTGAGTTACGGGAAAAAATTGCGT
>CAYVXI010000080.1:0-7451 GCA_964455595.1 uncultured Candidatus Saccharibacteria bacterium
TAATAATACAAATATCGTCACTGGCAAAGTCATAGAATTCGTATTCTTGTTTCACTTTCAACCATTCACGAATTTCTTTTTTTCGATGTGCAATATATTCTTCATCTTGCATAACCCCATCTATTTTTGTGCTATCTGTAATATTTACAAGGTCTTTATCGTGGATTCGTATGTCAGACCCGTTGAGTGGGTGAATAATCTTTTTTTCTATATAGTAGTGAAAAATACCTTGAGGAAGCGTGCGTGGTGGTTCTCCTTCTGGTCCATCCCCGCCAATTACATTATTTCCAAAATCTAAATTTAAAAAATCACTACCTTTAAATTCTTCAGGTGATTTTATGCCAAATTCATAACCCTTGTCTTTTGCTATAACTCGCGTTGTTATATAACACCAAAGTTGGTTGCCTAGTCCTTGCCCATTATATAGTTCTGTTATAATCATATTATTTTTTTAATCAGTTTTTTAATTACACGAGTATATTTCTTTTTTTTGGCAATAAGGAGAAGAGTTCTTTTGTGTTTAATATTGAATTTTTGAAGTATATATTTGTACTCACGTTCACGTAGGTTTTCACTAATAAGAGTGTTGGTAATTTGGTGGTCACCAACTCTGTTTACTACATTTATTTCATTTAAAATTTTTGGTTGTCCGTATAACTGATAGCATCGTTTATAATAATCAGAATCCATCCACCAAATCAAGTTTTCATCAAAAAGGATAGGATTATCATTTCTAATAGACAAGACAGAAGGGGAGCTAATTGTGTTTTTTTCTAAAATTGTTTCATCGTTATATTTGGGATAAACAGGGCGGTAAAAATTAATCCCATCTTTGGATTGTATTGATGGTGTAACAAGCCAAAAATCTTTTTGTAAATCGAAATTTTTAGCAATTTCTTCAAGAGCGGTGTAGTTATATAGAAAATCATCTTGGAATAATATCTTGATAATTTTCCCTGTTGCTTTTTGAATTGCATTATTTATGTTTGCTGAAGAGCTACCAGTCTTTTGTTCATTTTTATAATATTTAATATCTAACTTGTCCGCGTATTTATCACAAAGCATTTTAATTATATTTGTTTTTGAATGATCGGAAATAATAACTTCAAAGTCCTGAAATGTTTGCATTTTTAACATATCAAAACTCTGTGTAAGGAATTTATCACCGAGACCATGCATTTCATATGTTGGTATGCATACGCTTAATAATTTCATAACAAAAGAATATCAGTTTTGTTTAAAAAGATACTTAACTACGTAATCACAAACGCTTTTGTCCGGAGGAAGACGATAATCATATTTGTTTAAGTCGGTGATTACATCAAATTGACTTTCTGCTTTAATGTATCCACGACTAGTATCTTGTAAGTAAAAACATGTTTCCATAGAATATGTTCCTTCAACAAGATTTATTACTCCTGTTTCACATGTAATTTCCCCTTGTGATTCAATATGTCCCCCGAGTGTTTTAGAAGTTCCATGACTGTCGAGTCTCAATACTATATTTCGTGAGCGTTCGCTTATAACGGAAATTAACACGCGCACATCAGGAATAATTTCATTATGCTCGCTTGTGTATTGTATCTTTATAACTAACTTACTATCACTGTGTATCAATGTTGCATTATTTGTGTCTGTAATTAATACATTAGTGATTTTTATGTTTCCAAAATTGTTATGCTCTTCAGTTTGAATTTGTTTGGATTGTGGTGTTATTCTCTCTTTTAAGTATGAATCAATAACGTCATTTGTACCCCCTACTTTCTTAATTTTGCCATTTTCTAAAAGTATAGCCTTATTACAAAGTCTTCTAATTGCTTCTAGATTATGACTTACAAACAGAATTGTACGTCCTTTGGTTTTGGTCACTTCATCCATTTTCCCCAAGCACTTTTTCTGGAATTCGGCATCGCCCACGGCAAGCACCTCGTCCACCACCAGAATATCCGGCTCCATATGCGCCGCAACAGAAAATGCCAATCGTACATACATACCAGATGAAAAACGTTTTACTGGAGTATCTATAAATTTTTCTACCCCGGAGAATTCTACAATAGCATCAAATTTCTGTTCAATTTCTTTTTTGCTCATTCCCAGAATCGCGCCGTTCAAAAATATGTTTTCCCTGCCGGTCAGTTCGGGATGGAATCCCGTGCCCACTTCCAGAAGGGAAGCGACATTGCCGCGTAGGATTATTTCGCCTTCGGTGGGAGGCGTTATCTTAGACAGGATTTTCAGCAAGGTGGATTTGCCCGCGCCGTTCGCGCCGATGATACCCACCACTTCGCCTTTCTCCACGGTGAAGCTGATGTCTTTCAGCGCCCAGAAATCTTCTTTGGTTTCTGTACCAATCATTTGTTTTGCCTTGTGTTTGGCAAACCGAAATGGACTTTTGGCGATGTTGGTCAAAACATCCCGCAATGCGACATACCCCCCTTGGCGATGGGAGATAGTGTATCTTTTGCCGATATTCTTGATTTCGATAATAGGTTTTGTTTCAGTTGACATATCTTTTTAATTCATCTATACTATTCTTATCACCAACGGAAAAGTTCCCCCTATGAGTTTTTGTCCTCATAGGGCCTTTTTTTATTATAGGCAAGCAATTTTTCCAAATCATTCATGTATCGCAAGAACGATCGAAATTGTTTGAACTTGAGTAATCCCGAAAATTTCAATCTATTGGGAATGAGGATAGCGGAAAGTTTTTCTTTTTCAATCAAGTATTGCACCAGGCAATAAAAATCGCCATCGCCGGTTATGATAATTGCTTTGTCGTAGTTTGGGTATTCAATCATCGTATGAAGGACCAATTCGGCATCGCAGTTGCCTTTGGTTGTCCCGTCTTTGTATTCAAGCGTCGGTTTGAAAATACAGATGAAGCCGGCTGATTGGAGGGATATATATAACTCATTATTACCTTCCACATAGCCGATAAATAAAAATGCTTTTGTCACGCCGTATTTTTCTTTGAGATAGACGCGGAAACGGGCAAAATCAAGTTTCCATCCGAGCGACCGGATAGTCAGGTTCACATTCTGGCTGTCGATGAACGCGTAGTTGTTCGGTTTTGTTTTAATTGGCATAAAATAGAATTATGGGGTTATGAATTCCCAGAAATTATTTTTACTCACTAGTTTAACCGTGCTGTTTTTATACGTTTCGGTGAATAATTTCTGTTCTTTAAATTTATCAGTATTCCATTTTATCTCATACCCGTTTATTGCTCCACCCGACTCTTCCACGTAATCAATCTCTTTTTGATCGTATGTTCTCCAAAAGAATGAATTAACTCTTTTTCCCGCATTATCATTGTTCTTAATCTTTTCCGCTATGAGAAAGTTTTCCCACAGGGCGCCCGTGTCATCTCGCAGGGAAAGGGTATTGAAATTTTTTATCAAACTGTTTCTGATTCCAAGATCGTAAAAATATATTTTCCTCATTTTCCCTATTTCTTTTCTCAAATTTCTGCTTAAAGGAGAAAGTTTAAAAATAATAAATGCTTTTTCAAGCAGGTCTATGTATTTTTCAAGAGTAATCTTATCAATGCTTAAGAGCATTCCTAATTCTTTGTATGAAACTTCTTGCCCGATCTGAAGAGCAAGAGCTTGCAAGAGTTTTTGGATGACTTCCGGTTTTCGTATGTTCTGATATTCCAAAACGTCTTTGTATAAATAGCTTTCAGCGATGGCGCTAACGACTTTCGGAGCATCTCTGTCGTTCGAGAATAATACCTCCGGATACATGCCGAAGAGTATGTATTTTTCAAGCATTCTGGTTATTTCCATTTTTGAACTCATCTGACAAAGTTCTTCAAGGGAAAAAGGATAGAGTCTGAATTCTATTTTTCTTCCCGTCAAAGGTTCGGATATTTCATTGGAAAGCTCAAAACTTGAAGATCCCGTGGCGACAATTTGGATTTCAGGAAAATTATCCGTAAGAAGTTTTAAAGAAATACCTATATTTTTTACTCTTTGAGCTTCATCGATAAGGACAAGTTTTTTTCCGGACACAAATTGTTTAAGTTCCGTGGATGTTTTATTGGTCAGTTTTTCCCTAATATCAGGTTCATCGCAATTTAGATAAAGAGCATCTTCTGAATACTTTTTTTCAAGCTCTTTTATAATAGTCGTTTTTCCCACCTGTCTTGCTCCATACAGGATTAATATCTTCCCCTTAAACAGGCTACTTTCTATTTCGTCTTGAATTTTTCTCTTAATATACATATTTATATTAAATAAGGTGATTATACTCACCCTATTATATAGTAAATGGGTGATTAGTCAAGTATTCTTTTATTTTAATAATCGGTTTTGTTTTCATATTAGATAATGTCTGCAAAATATCGTTCTGTCTTTTTAAAAGATAAAACTCCTACAACAAAAAGCATCGATGTTATGATACATGCGAAGCCAAGCAATCCCCAATCTACCGATTGTGTTCCAAGTAATGATGCACGCGCTGCTTGAATAACACCTGACATCGGGTTCAAAGCAAGAATCCACGCGTATTTACCTGCAATGCTTGTGGGGTAGATAACGGGCGTAACGAACAAAAGGATTTGGATAAAAAATGGCAATGCATAGCGTACATCGCGATATTTAACATTGATAGAAGCCAGCACCAGTCCCGCGCCCGTGGAAGCCATAAAGGTGATGAACAGAAGGACGGGCAGAAGTACAATGCCATGCCAATTTGGCATCCAGCCGTAATATGCCATAAGCCCGATAAGAATGACCGATGCAATTCCAAAATCAACAAGCTTGGTTAGAACACTGGATAGCGGAAGAATAAGACGAGGGAAATAAATTTTGGTCACAATGGACTGGTTGGCAATGAGTGTACCGCTTGTTTCGGAAAGCGCGGTGGAGAAAAATTGCCAGAACAAAAGCCCGACATATACGAAGATAGGGTAAGGAATGCCTTCTGATGGCATCTTGGCAAGTTTCCCAAAGAATATAGAAAATACGATCATGGTCATGAATGGCTGAAAGATAGCCCACAATACGCCGATGGCTGTTTGTTTGTACCGTACTTTCAAATCTCTCCATGTAAAAAAATACAACAGTTCGCGGTAGCGCCAGACTTCTTTCGCGTCTTCCCAGCTTAGCTTTTTCTTCGGCTTTATAATTGTTATGTTATTTTCCATTATTTTGTGTGAACCATGTATATGTCTCTGCAAGTCCATCATCTAACGTAATAGTGTGATTCCATCCCAACGCATGCAGTTTGCTGACATCCAATAATTTGCGCGGTGTGCCGTCTGGTTTGGAAGAATCCCATGCGAGCGTTCCTGAATAACCAGAAAGTTTTTGAATCTTTTCCGCAAGCTCTTTAATGGAAACATCTTGTCCTGTGCCAATATTGATAATGTCCGCGCTGTCATAGTTGTTCATAAGAAAAACACATGCGTCTGCCAAATCATCTACATGTAAAAATTCACGTCGTGCCGCGCCTGTACCCCACAATGTAACCTTATTTTTCCCGTCCCGTTTCGCTTCATAGAATCTTCGTATCAAAGCAGGTAATACATGAGAATTTTCTAAATCGAAATTATCATTGGGTCCATATAAATTTGTAGGCATTACAGAAATAAAATTCGAGCCGTGTTGTTTGCGATATGCTTGGCACATCGTGATGCCCGCGATTTTTGCTACTGCATAGGCTTCGTTGGTTGGCTCCAGCGGTCCAGTCAGGAAATATTCTTCCTTGATGGGTTGTTGTGCGAGTTTGGGATAGATGCAGGAACTTCCCAAAAACAAAAGCTTTGTGACCTCGTGTATGTGTGCATTATGAATAACGTTGTTTTGAACAACGAGATTTTCATAGATGAAATCAGCGGAATAGGTATTATTTGCCATGATACCGCCGACTTTTGCCGCTGCCATAAAAACATATTCTGGTTTATGTATATTAAAAAAATCCGCGACAGCCTGTGCATCTAGCAGGTCCAATTCAGAACGTGTTGCTGTTACAATATTTTCATAGCCCTGTTTGGCAAGGTTTCGTACTATTGCAGAACCTACTAGCCCGCGATGACCCGCAACATACATTTTAGATTCCTTTTTCATGGTCGTAATCTGATTGAGCCATTAACTCAACAAGTTTAGTAAATGTAATTTCCGGTTTCCATCCTAATATTTTCTCCGCTTTGCTATAGTTGCCCAATAATTCATCTACTTCGGTAGGGCGAAAATATTCAGGATCAATCTCAATAATTGTTTTTCCTGTTTTTTTATCAATACCTTTTTCATTTACACCAGAACCTTTCCATTCCAAATCAAACCCCAAATGTTTTGCTGCTACCTCCGCAAATTCACGCACACTATGTGTTTCTCCCGTTGCTAATATAAAATCTTCGGGAGTATCTTGTTGGAGCATTAACCACATTCCTCTGACAAAATCTTTTGCATGACCCCAGTCACGCTTTGCGTCTAAATTGCCAAGATATAATTTTTCTTCTTTACCTAATTTAATACGCGCCAGTCCGCGGGTAATCTTGCGTGTCACGAATGTTTCACCGCGACGTGGTGATTCATGATTGAATAAAATACCGTTTACGTTAAACATTCCATAACTTTCACGATAATTTTTTGTTACCCAGTATGCATATAATTTTGCATAGGCGTATGGTGAGCGGGGGTAAAAGGGCGTGTCTTCAGTAATAGGAAAATGTTCCGGTTTAACTTTACCAAACATTTCACTTGACGATGCTTGGTAGAATTTTGTTTTTAATCCAGAAGCACGTATTGCATCTAAAATACGTAATGTGCCAAGCCCTGTAATGTCCGCAGTATATTCCGGTATGTCGAAACTTACTCTCACATGACTTTGTGCTGCTAGGTGATAGACTTCGTCGGGACGCACATTCTCTACTATATGATTGATACTACCTGAATCTGCTAAATCTCCGTAGTGAAGGAAAAGTTGCGAGTCGTTGAGACGTTCGGTATTTAATGTGCTTGATCTTCGGATTAAACCATGCACCTCATATCCTTTTTCAAGTAATAATTCCGCTAAATAAGAACCGTCCTGTCCGGTAATGCTGGTAATGAGTGCTTTTTTCATAATAGTATTACCACTTGTTAATTTTATTAATTACCTTTTTCTTTAACGTTAAATATGATTTGACCGCTTCTTGTTCTAATTCAGGGGATACCATGCGTAGAATTTCTTTGCCCATTATACGGTATTGCCCGCCAACTTTATTCGCTTTTAACAAGCCCTTTTTTAAAAGGCGCTTCATGGTGCTAGGGCTTACTTTCAAGAGTTTTTGAGTTTCAGCGGTAGTATATACCGCGTTTTGTTCTATTTCTTGAGTCATGTTGTTAGTATAACAAAAGGTGTCACAAGGTGTCAAATGGTACCATGGCCATTTTTAAACAAAATAGCACTAGTTTTCTTCTGCGTCGTCTGTGTCAGGTAAGAAACCGCCTGCTTGATGTTCCCAT
>CAYVXI010000081.1:0-7905 GCA_964455595.1 uncultured Candidatus Saccharibacteria bacterium
ATTGCAAATGTCAATTGATAATGAATTACTATCCTTGTAAATATAAGGATTATATGATAACGTCCACTTGAAATAGCCCTTTAACATTTAAATAGGAGGAACAAAAAATGAAACTTCGTGGAATTGATTTTGGTAATGTCCTTGGCGCTTCTGGTGTACAGGGATTTTTTGGAGAAGGTTACTGGTTTCACAAAGCATTAGGTTTGAGCTTTGCAGACATGACGTTTGTGTCAAAAACGGTTACACTTCTGCCCCGTAAAGGCAATATGTCACTTACACAGGACTTCACACCACGCTATCCTTTCCCGGGATGCATTAAGGTGAAATTACTACGTGGCGTGATGTTAAACTCCATCGGTTTGAGCAATCCCGGCCTTGGCGCCCTGCTGGGAACCGGCAAATGGCAGCAGCGAACAAAGCCGTTTATGATTTCTGTCATGTCACTTGCTGATACTCCAAAGAAAAGACTGGAAGAGCTTCGCATTATGGTAGATACAATCGGGTTTGTAAAAGACGATTTTTCTGCGCCGTTTGGTTTGCAGATCAACTTGTCTTGTCCAAACACCGGACACAATATACGTGAATTGATCGGCGAATCAGCAAAGGTGTTGGAAATTGCAGGAACACTTGGTATGCCGATTATGCCGAAGTATAGTATCGCTTCTGCACCGATAGAAGCTATCATGCAACTGAACGACAATCCGAATTGCGACGCAATATGCGTTTCCAATACGTTGCCATTCGGATGGCAGGAAATTGACTGGCAAAGTGTTTGGGGCAGTAACACATCGCCGCTTGCAAAATTGGGTGGTGGCGGACTGTCCGGCAAAACATTGCGTCCGTTGGTGTGTGAATGGATTGCGGATCTGCGTAATGCGGGATTTACAAAACCCATCAACGGTGGTGGCGGTATTTTATGTTCGAAAGATGTATGGAGGTATTACTACGCGGGAGCTTCTTCTGTTTTTCTCGGGTCGGTTGCCGTATTAAGACCGCATCGGGTGGAAGCAATCATCAATCATGCAAACAACTTAAACTGGAGGTAACACATCATGAACGAAAAAATCACTTTGCGTCGATTTGACGATATGCACTGCCATTTCAGGGTCGGTTCGCTTCTCAAGGAAGTACTACCGTTTACCGCTCGCTATTGTGGTCGTGCAATTGCAATGCCAAACACTCGCCCACGCGCTATACTCACGGGAGACGATGTTGTTTGGTATCGAAACATGATTTATAGTGCGCTAGACGAAAATCTTTATCCGCACCATTTTGAACCGCTTATGACTATCGAAATCAGAGACAGCACGACCCCGCCGATGATTATCGAAGCATATCAAAAAGGAGCAGTTGCCGGAAAAGTGTATCCGCTCGGGGTTACCACAAACTCAGACGAAGGTCTTCGGGATTTCGAGAATGAAAAAATCAAGGATACTTTTTTGGCAATGCAGGACGTCGGTATGCTTCTGCTCATTCATGGTGAACTCGACCGTGAACGCACGTTGGTAACGAAACGGGAGGAAGTTTTTCTACCCACATTGTTTATGATGGCAGAAAAGTTTCACAACCTGAAAATCGTTCTGGAACATGTTTCTACACGAAAAGCTGTTGAAAGTGTTCTACAACTTGGAAGTAATGTTGCCACTACAATCACCGCGCACCATCTTTGTCTGACGCTTAACGATGTCGTGGGCTACGGAATCCAACCGCATAACGGTTGCATGCCAATGCCTAAAGATTTTGATGATCGCGATGCGCTCATTACCGCGGCAACAAGCGGTGACCCAAAGTTCTTCTTGGGTTCGGATACCGCGCCACATCCACGTGAAAAAAAGGAGTGCGCAAAAGGTGCCTGTGGCGTTTATACGGCACCGGTACTTCCTCAAGTGCTTGCTGAAGTGTTTGAAAACGCGGGATGTCTTCACCGTCTCGAAGATTTTACTTCACGATTTGGTGCGGAATTTTATGGTCTTCCACTCAATAAAGGTGACTTTTTTCTCGTTAAAAATGACTGGGTGGTACCTGATCAGCATGGGAGTGTTGTTCCTTTCCGCGCCGGCACAAAACTCCGGTGGCAGCTTACATAAACATGAATTACTTGCCGCTCATCAGATTGCGAAACAACGCAATTCTGCTGAGCGGTTTTTTTTATTTATATTTGACCGCTTCAAGAGGATTCAAATGCGAAGCACGACGAGCAGGCCATACACCTGTTAATAAACCAACAACAGTAGAAAATCCCATAATAGTAACCCCAAACCATAACGGTGTATAAAATATATCTATTGTCTTACCACCAGACTTATGTGAAAGAATATTTAATATAAAATTAAACAATTCTCCGCCTGACATTCCAACAATAATACCAATGACACCACCTAAAAAACCCATAATAAGGGCTTCCGATATAAACATTAACATAATATCACGACGTGATGCACCAAGAGCTTTCATAATACCAACTTCATGAGTACGTTCCATCAGGGCTATGGTCATGGTGTTGAACATTCCGATCGCAGAAACCACCAATGCCACCATACCAAAAATTGCCAGTATAATCTGTAAAATATTAAATATCTTATTTGCCTGATCTACCACATCAGACAACGCAGCAACAGAAAAACCCATATTAAGAATTAAATTTCGAACCAAATCCAAATCAGAGGATTCATTCACTCTAACCTTTAACTGTGAATACGAATCTAACGCGACATCATTTATTCTGGTAATGGGAAAATAAATAAATGCTGATGTCTCGTCATCTGCTATACCTGCAACAACAAATTTTCCATTTTGTGAAACGAGATCAAGTTGCTCTTGTCCACTTTCAAGTACTTTTACAGCAAGAAACGAAATAGACATTTCTTTACCTATAATTGAATTCGTATCTCCGACATTAAGCACTTTCATTACTGCTTTAGAGATAATGACTTCATTTTTCTTTTCATCAAAAAGATTCCCTGAAGCTAGTTTTAAATTAGAGAATTTAAGAAAAGCGAGTGATGCTATGTTTGCAACCGCATCTGCAGTGGTTCCTTCGTATTCAAGCTGTCCGCGCAAACTAACCATCATTGCAACTTCTTTAACCGACTTAAATTCCTTTATTTTATTAACAACTTCATTATTAATAGGGAGAATTGCTTTTTCACTCTGTACTACATCTAATGATAAAAGCGCATCAGAACTAGTAATTTGGGAAATAAGTGCACGCTGAAGTCCATACCCAAGTGAAACCAAGAATAAAATTGCTCCAATGCCAACGCCAATACCTAAAACAGTCAAAAACGTACGCATTTTCCGCGATTTAAACATACGGATTGATAATGAAAGAATGTCAGCAAGAAGCATAGAACTGTATTATTTAATCTGTATAATCTTTAAATTTTATAAGTAGAATCTCAAATCGTCTTGTCATATCTTCCGCAACCTCTTTTCTTAAACCGACACCACCGTGACTTTCTGAAAGATCAAGTGCTTCAAAAAATTCAGCACGACTAAGCCGCCCTTCTAATCTTTTAATAATAAAAGCGTCTAGTCTCGTACGTTGTTCTTGAGATAGTGTAGCGGTAACTGTTGCTAACAGCTGATCCTTAATCTCCTGTATAAGACGTGGTTTTGCTTCATTATCAGTTTCTATTACTTTGATATCCGTTTGAATTAAATCAGTCTCTTGAAGAAGTGATTCAATAGAGGAATTAATTTTTTTAGCAGATTGATAATTCAATCCGGCACCACCTTTTTCCATAGGATCATCTAGAGCAGCATAGAAATCATCTTTACTTATTTTTCCTAGTATTCTGTCTTCCACAAGTTTTTCCAATTTATCTAACTGCTGCATGTCAAATTCTGAAATAAGATAATTTACAATTGCTTTTGCCTTTAAACGTGATTCGGTAAGTTCTGGATAAACCGATAAAATATCAGAAATAACAGAAGACATTGAACTTGATGCCTTCATTAGCTTTTCTTTAGCTACCTCATCTATCAATTGTGCTCGCTGGTTATTGAGTGTCTGCTTAACGATATGACCGTCTTTCATATGAAAGACACGGTGTGCATATTGCAGATGATTAGGATCGTGGGTAACTAAAATTATGGTTTTTTTATCTCTTATATTTAACTCCTGAAGTATATCAATTACATTACGTGTAGCTTTAGAATCAAGGTTACCCGTTGGTTCATCGGCAAGAATGACGGGTGTACTATTAACAAGTGAACGAGCAATAGAAACGCGCTGCTGTTGACCACCAGATAACTCTGTAGGAAGACGAGTCGAGAAGGCTCCTATACCGAATCGATCAAGTAAAGCTTGTGCTTTCGGTGTACGTTCTTGTCGCGTAACACCGCGAAAAGTTTGAGGAATAGCAACGTTGTCAATGACATTCAAAGATGGTATAAGGTTGTATTGTTGGAACACCATGCTGATTGTTTCTTGGCGATAATCGGTGATTTCTTTTTCTGACATTCGAGCAAGATTTTTGTTATTGACAATAATCTCACCTTCTGTCTGGGTATGCATCGCTGCAATAAGGTATAATAGAGTTGACTTTCCACAACCCGATGGGCCAAAGAAAATAATATATTCTTCGGGAAATATTTCAGCATTAATATCAATAAGCGCCTTGGTCTCGTTTTGTTTCCCAATGTCATATACTAACGATACGTTTTCGATTTTGATAATCGGTTCCATTTAATCTAGTATAGCGTATTTTTTAATATTATGAAAAGCTTACATGAAGAATTACGCACACTTCCCCGCTCTCCTGGAGTGTATATTTTTCGCGATTCGAAAAAACGCGTTATTTATGTAGGTAAGGCAAATGTTCTTTATGAACGCGTAAAACAGTATTTTGCCCGTGAAACCACAAAAAACCATCCAAAAATAATAGCTTTACGGAAAGAAATAACATCAATAGATTATAGGTTATGCGAGTCAGAAGTTGATGCGCTTATTACGGAAGCGCACTATATAAAAAAATACAATCCAAAATTTAACGTTATTTTAAGAGATGATAAAAATTATTTTTTCTTAGGAATCACACAAGAACCTTTCCCACGATTTTTTATTACTCATCAACCAGACTCCACAAAACAAATGATACCATGTGATTTTATTGGTCCTTTTACCGATGGGTTTGCGATAAAAGAAACATTAAAACATTTACGTTCTCTATACCCATATCGACATTGCAGAACGCTCCCTAAAAAACCATGCCTTCAATATCATTTAGGACGATGTCTTGCACCATGCACGAAACCAGAAACAAAAAGTAAAGTACGAAGCAACGCAAAAGCCATTACCGATATTTTTCAAGGCAAGCGTGTTTCGATTCTAAAAAAACTAGAAACTCGAATGAAAATAGTAGCACAATCAGAAAACTTTATAAAAGCCGCTGAAATTAAAAAACAAATTGAAGGCATACATATTATATTTTCTCATAAACGATTTCTACAACGATTCAAAGAAATCAAACGAACCCCTTACGAATGGGAGATAATCGAACATAAATTACAATCATTACTAAAAACAAACTTACAGTTATCTCGAATCGAATGTTATGACATTTCAAATATATCCGGTAAACACGCGGTTGGTTCTATGGTTGTTTTTCAAAAAGGCATACCTACTAAAAGCCAATACCGTAAATTCAAAATCCGTTTTTCAGAAAACGAACCGAATGACCCCAAAATGATGGCAGAAGTATTACAAAGACGTTTTAAACACAACGAATGGCCAATTCCGGATTTAGTTATTGTAGATGGGGGTATTACACAACTTCATGCAGCACAAAGCGTCTTACCCGCAACACAGCTGGTAATGGGTCTTGCAAAAAAGCAGGAGGAATTATATGTTCCGCGCCGTTTGGCGCCCACCCATGCAGATGAACTAGGAAAAGACGTTCTTCATTTTGTTCAAAATATACGAGATGAAGCTCACCGATTTGCCATCACCTATCACAGATTACTTAGAGGAAAATTATAAAATAGTTAGTATATAAAAGTGCCCTGTAATCATAAGATAAACGGGGCACAAAGACTATGTGTCATATTACAGTATTGATTTTAATGTACTAATTTTAATACTCTATTTTCTTTATACTATACTCTATACTGAACGTCAATTTTATGATTCCCATGTGTTATGTCTTGTATTTTTTGTAATGATGTGCTATACTATCTTCTAATGAGATTGATTACTCTTTTTGTTGGCAATGCGCTTGGTTTTGCGCTTGCATCTACTTATATTAGTGGAGTTTCATTAAGCGGTGGATTAAAAGCATTGCTTATAGTTAGTGTTCTTTTTACAATGATTAATTTCTTTGTAAAACCAATACTCAAACTCATTTTAGGTCCGTTTATTTTACTAACATTTGGCCTTTTTACAATAGTAATTAATATGGGAATGCTATGGCTAACTGATGTGTTATCATCATCACTAACCATTACCACGCTGTATCCCCTGTTTCTTGTAACCTTGCTAATTGGCATTATAAATATCATCATTCATATCGTATTTAAAAAATAATATTCAGTTATGAATACATTCAATATAATACTTATAATTGTTTCAGTTTTATTAACCGTTACTGTTTTACTTCAACAGCGTGGCGGAGGTATGTCTTCTGCTTTTGGTGGATCAGAAGTGTATCATACACGTCGCGGTATCGAAAAAAGTATTTTCATCGCATCTATTGTTTTAGCATTTTTATTTGTCGCAAGTGCGCTAGCACGATTGTTTTTCAATTAATTCATCGCATGATCAACTTCGTTATTTGAAGTAACTCATGTTTTGTTTCTATTAATACGCAACCTCAAAAATTTACTTGGCCTTCGTGGCCACAATGGAAGCAGTTGTCGACTGTTTTAAACCCTAAAGAACGACGCAATCTAATCGTTCTTACACTGCTTTCAGTAATCTTTTTAATCTCCTGGTTATGGACTGGGTACATTGAAAGTACTGTGCCTATCCAAGATATTGGTGGTGAATATTCTGAGGCAATTGTAGGTGAACCGCAATTTATAAACCCATTACTTGCAGGAGTGAATGATGTAGATAAAGACCTTACTACATTAGTGTATAACGGCCTTTTACGATACGATGCCAAAGGTGTATTGGTTCCTGATTTAGCAGAAAACTTTTCAATTTCCGAAGATGGTAAGATATACACATTTGAGTTACGTAAAAATGTTTTATGGCATGATGGCAAACCTTTTAATGCTGATGATGTGTTATTCACTATTACGGCGCTTCAAAATGCAGAATACGGCAGTCCATTACGAACTAGCTGGCAAGGAGTAAGTATTGAAAAAATTGATGATTTCTCTATAAAGATAATTCTTGAAAATCCTAGAATTCAATTCTCAGATAAATTGACACTAGGTATTATGCCTAAGCATATTTGGGGTTCAATTAACGGAAAGAATATTAGTTTAGCTGATGCAAATTTAAAACCCATAGGAACCGGCCCATTTCAATATAATAAATTCACCAAAGACAAATATGGAAGTATCGTATCATATACACTTACTGCAAACCCTCATTTTTATCGAGATGAACCATACTTAAATCAAATTGTTTTTTATTTTTATACATTTCCTGAGGAGGCGCTAATAGCTTATAAAGATGGTAAAGTACTTGGGGTTTCATATATTGAATCACACAACAAACAAAGCGCTGAACGTTCCCGTGCTATAGTACATGAACTGCATATACCGAAATATTTTTCAGTTTTTTTCAACCAAAACAAAAACAAAGCACTTGCTGACAAAGCGGTTCGAATAGCATTAACACAAGCAACCAATAAAACAGAGATAATAAAAAATATTTTTCAAGATACTGCAATTCAAATTGATTCGCCCATAATGCCTTGGCTTCCACCGTATGCTACTACAACCCAAGAATAT
>CAYVXI010000082.1:0-3079 GCA_964455595.1 uncultured Candidatus Saccharibacteria bacterium
TAATTTTTTGCCAATCGGCATATCAAGATCTGACCAAAAATTCCAGACAATGTAAGGGAAATTTTCTACCCCGTAAGCCCACCTCCTTTGCTGTTTGTATTGATTTATGAATGTTGGCACTAACTTTCCAATATATGCAGTGTCCATTGATATTGGAATGTAGAGCGGTATAACACTGTAATCTCCATGATAGAGAAGCATGGCTTGTAGGCAAATGCGCGAATCCTCCGTGACGATATCAGGTTGCCAAAAACGAACTTTTTTCAGTGTTTTCCAGCTCATGGAGTGTGAAGAAAACGTAAAAAGACGCTCTGGCCTGGCAAGATCAGTAAAAAGCCAAAACGTCGTACTGTTATAGACTATTCGCGTGAAAAATGGCGACTGCCAGATGTTATTATTAAAAAGCGCTACCGGCTGGTAGCTATGATGGTGCGGATTTTTTTGTGAGAGAAACGTGTAGGCGAGGCATGCAAAATAATGAGGATGCACCTGGGTATCGGAGTCAAAATTTGAAACAATAATTTTGTTTTCATCGAGATTATGAGCTTTCACATAGCCGTCAAATTGTTGCGCTGCCCAGTGGGCATTTGAACCTTTACCGGGAATCTCTCCGGGAAGGCCGTAGGGGTGAACCGTAATAATAATGTCAAAAAAATATTTTTTATGCTTTTCATAAAGCGCGTTTGCTTTATTTTGAAAATGTTCCTGCTCAATCGATTCGCCAGCCAGTATTATTATAAATCGCTTTGTATCATACTGTGAGCTTGCTAAAAATCGTAGCGTTTCGTCCAAGATCTCAAAAGGTTCACTGTATGTAGGAAGAAAAATTGCATGCAGATAGTTCTTGTGATGAGGAAATTGTTTTTGCAACAGCTCCCACCAATTGATGCGAAGTGACTTCTGAAAACGAACCCACGAAATAATGAGGTACAGCAAAAGATATAAAATTCTTAAAACCCAGTAAAGATCAAAAAAAAGTATAAAATAGACGCCCCACAATGGTTTTAAAAATGAGAGCGTTATTGCGAGTATGAATGTCCCCCATACAAGAAGTCCCGGAATCATTTCGAGGTTTCGGAGTCCGCGAGGTTTACGTTTTGGATTAAGTATCATATTTCAATGGTGAAAAGACTATAACCCTGAATTGGCAGTTTTTCAATATCTGTTTTTAAAACCATTGCACCAGAAGGTCCGTGACGTATCCATTTCATAAACTCGTTTACGCGAAATTCTGTTCCTTCAATTGAACACTCAATACTACCGTCAGTTAAATTTTTAATATACCCATAAATTTCAAGAGCTTGCGCTTTTTTAAGAGCAGCGATACGAAAACCAACGCCCTGTACATTGCCGTAAATAATAAGTCGATACGATTTATGAGTGCGTTCTTCTGCGGCGCTCGGTAACATAGCTGTACACAACAATAGAAATTATAACGCCTCCAATAGCCCATAGTGTCCTCACAACATCTTTATTGAATAGTAATTCTCCAAAAAGGTTTAAAATAAGCATATGCGGCAAAAGTGCAAGTGTAACAAGCAGCACAAATTTTTTAAAACGAATGGCGGAGAGACCCATGCAAAAACTGATGACATCAATCGGAAAAATAGGAAATATGTACATGATCCAAATGAGCAACTGATGCCGTTCAATAAATGCGTTGTAATACGCGATTTGTCTTTTTAAAAAAAGTTTTTCAACAAAATGGTGTCCTAGTTTATTAGCCAACAGCCATGCGAGTGATGCGCCAATTACATTTCCAAGCCAACTGTATATAGTCCCTGGCACAATGCCGAATAGTGCGCCAGTCACGATGGGAATAAATCCTCCTGGCAGAGGCGCTATTACTACTTCTATTATTATAATAAGAATGATAACAAATGGAGCAAGAATGGGGTTGGTGGTGATAAGGGCTTCAAGTGTTTCTGGACTAGTACGGATGCGTGAAATACTTTGTCCAAAAAGAAAAACAATAACAAGCAACGTAATACCTACGAGACTCGCTGTTGCTACTAACCTCTTTTGAGTTTTTGTCATGAACGAGGAACTGGGAGCAGGCAGGAATCTCGTTTTATTATTTCCCGATCGCGCATACGAAGGTTAATTAAAAATTCAAAATTTCTGTTTCTGGCAATCGTCTTGCCCAGATAATGTCCGGAAGTAATGTGAGGAAGTAGAACATAGTCAGCGCCATTCTCGTAAAGGATCTTTAGTTCTTCCTCGTCTTCCGCGCGGACGATTATTTTTGCGTTGGTCATCCTTTTTTTTCTTTTTTTAAGAAACAGTTTAAGAAGCATGAGATTATCTTCAAGGTCAGGCACTGTTGAAATAACAAGTCGCGTTTTTTTGAAATTAATGCGCTCAAAGATCTCAGGATTTGCCATATCATCAAAAAGGTACCTGTACCCGCATTCCTTCAAGCGCTCGATTATATTTGGATCGTAATCTATAACAAGCGAATCATTTTTTGGCAAATTGACGAGAATGCTTTGCCCTATTCTTCTGCATCCGAAGAGGACATACGCCTTTTCCCATGCTTTTTTTGCCGTAATAGATTTTGTTGGCACCGGTTCAAAAAATTTAAGATATGCCTTCAATTCATGGTAGAGGCGCTCCGCGTACATGATGCAGTATGTTGAAGCGGTAATGGTAATGACTCCAACAACGGTAATGAGCGCTGCATCATTTTTTGAAATATGCCCAAGACGAACTCCGAGCGCCGCGAGAACAAAGCTAAACTCTGAAATTTGAGCAAGTGATACGGCGGTAAAAAAACGAACTCGCTTTTCATGTTTTCTCAAACGCATAAAAATCAGGACAACGAATGGTTTGATAAGAAGCACAAATAAGGAAAAAATAAGCGCTGGCACGATAACGCTCGAGATATTGCCAACCGCAATTGATGCGCCAAGTAAGACAAAGAATATAAGTATAAAAAAATCACGAAGGGGTTTAATTCGGCTTGCGATTTCCCATTGCTCTGCAGTGTTCGCAAGCGCAATTCCTGCAAGAAAACCACCAATTTCAATAGAAAGACCAAACCATCTCACAATCCCTGCAACAACAAGCATCCACCCAA
>CAYVXI010000083.1:0-4640 GCA_964455595.1 uncultured Candidatus Saccharibacteria bacterium
AAGTGTTGCAAGTTAATACGTTCTGGTCCTTCTCCTATAATTACGAATTTACTTTCTGGTTTGTCATGTGTTGCAGAAATAGCAGCAAGTACTAACGTATCAAGAGATTTTTTTTTGTATAAATTCGCGATAGACCCTATCACAAAATCGTTTTCATCAAGACCAAGTTCTTTACGCGCGTCTTCTTGGGAAAGATACGTCTGATTTTTGATATCTACCCCATTATGAATAACTTTAATTTTATTTTCTTGCGCAATATGATGTGCAAGAGCCGAAGATTTATCAAAATGAGAAACACATATAATGGTGTTCTGAAACAACGAAGCACATTTGCTTGCGCCTATAATAAGCATTCTGTGCCACCATGGACGTTGCTCGTTAAACGCCCAACCATGCGCCGTAAAGATGACTTTTGGTACATGAGCTAGTTTTCCCGCAAAAGCCCCCAATCCGCCTATTTTAGAGCCATTAAGATGTACTATCTGAGGTTTTTCTGTTCGTATCAGCTTATAAAGCGATACAAATAGCTTTAATTCGGTTTTAAAATGAAATGCATTTGAAGAATGTGTTATTTCACGGAATGTAATTCCATCGTGCGTCAAAGTGTCACAAAATTGCTTGTTAGGCGTGCTTGCTACAGTTACCTCGTTGCCAGCATCATGAGCTGCTTTTGCGATATCCAAAACATACTTTTCTGCACCACCACGTTCCGATTGCGATATAATGTATAATATCTTTTTCATGATGAGAACTCGTCTTAATGTTATTTCCTAGCCGCGTTTATAGCGATTTTCTTTCATTCGCGAGGCGCGACGAGAAGTTCGTAGATATTCTACCACGACAAGGAGCAACAAAGCGAGGGAAGAAAATCAAATAAACCCGAAGGGATATGGCCAATTTCGTGCGGATACTACGTCGCTCCTCCTTGAAGTAGAACCTCTACATCTTCGTTGTCGCTTCTTGTCCCGGCACAAAATTAACTCATATCGCGGCGGGAAAGAACATTAAGACGAGTTCTTAATAACGTAAAAAACGAATTATGAAAAATAAAATACGTTCTAAGATGCTAATTTTTGAAATAAGTATACGAAATAAACCATCTTTCCAAAAAGCAAAAGATATGGTACGATAGAGGGAAATCACAGCTTATGGAAAACAAACAAAAAACAATAGTAGTGACAGGGGGCGCTGGTTTTATAGGTAGCCATCTTTGTAGACGACTGGTTGCGGAAGGGAATGTCGTAATTTCTTTAGATAACTATTTTACCGGTTCACCTAATAATCATATAAATGGAGTCATCTACCGTGATGGACACACAAAAGATATTGAAAAGCACATTCCTGAAGTACCAGATATTATTTACCATCTTGGTGAGTATTCACGAGTTGCAAAAAGCATAGAGGAGCCAGATAAAGTGCATGATCTTAATATGACAGGCACATCTGGTGTTCTTGAATTTTGGCGTAAACGTGGTGGAAAATTGATATATGCCGGCTCGTCGACTAGATTTGCAGAACCTCGTGCAGATGGAATTGAAGGACGTAATCGTTCCCCATATTCATGGGCAAAAGCTGCTAATAGTGAATTAGTTGCGAATTATGCACGTTGGTATAATCTTCCATATTCTGTCGTGTATTTTTATAATGTATACGGTCCTGGAGAACGATCGGATTGGAAGACGGGATACGGAACTGTTATAGAAGTATTTAAACAATGTTTTCTTACAGGAAAGAAATGCCCCGTGAATGGTCCTGGTACACAAACCCGCACATTCACCCACGTGAATGATACCGTCGAAGGCATTGTTCTTGTAGGAGAAAAAGGAAATAACGATGAATACGCTATTAGCGCGAAGGAAACATATTCACTTCTCGAGGTGGTTAAGTTTTTTGGTTGTGAAGCGGAATTTCTTTCCCCGACAGAAAGTACACGTTCTTCTGGTGCTGATAATACAGAAAAAATAAAAGCGTTGGGATGTAAACAAAAACACACACTTCCTAATTATATTGAATCAATAATAAAAATTTCTGAATGAAAAAAATACTTATTTTTTCTCTCGCGTATTATCCGAATTATGTAAGTGGAGCGGAAGCTGCTATAAAAGAGATAACTGAACGTATTAATCCTAGTGAAATCGAGTTTCATCTTATTACTCTTTTGTTTGATGTTAAACAACCAAAAGTCGAACAAATCGGTAATGTAATAGTGCATCGTATCGGGTTCGGGTTTCTTTATCTATCCAAAATTTTATTTATTCCTTACGCAGCATTAAAGGCTCGGTCACTTCATCGTCAGCATCATTTTAATGCATTATGGTCTATGATGACCTATATGCTTTTACCAGTGGTATTGTTACGCATTTTAGGTGTATATATCCCACATATTTTAACCCTTCAAGATGGGGATCCTTATGAAAAAGTATTTGAAAGGTGGTTTATCCGCCCATTCATTCCGTTGCTTGATTATGGATTCCGAAGCGCAACTATGATACAAGCAATATCTGTATTTTTGGCGGAATGGCCAAGAAAGCGAGGTTATATCGGTCCTGTTGAACTTATTTACAATGGGGCAAATCCACGCGATATCAAAGATATGGTTATACCAGAGGAAGTCGAAGAGCTTAAACAAAAACTAGGCAAAAAGCCAGGGGATATATTCTTGGTAAATACGTCTCGTCTCGTTTATCAAAAAGCATTTGATGATACTATTCGTGCACTAACAAAACTCCCAGAGAATATTAAACTTCTTGCTGTAGGTGGTGGGGAAGAGGAAGCTACGTTAAAAAAACTTGCAAATGATTTAGGGGTTGCAGACCGTGTAATATTTACGGGAAAAGTTGATAGGAATGTGGTGACTCTCTATCGACGAGCATCTGATATATTTGTTGCACCAAGTCGTTCGGAAGGTTTAGGAAATGCTTTTCTTTCTTCTTTGGCATCCCGCTTACCATTAATTGCAACGCAAGTAGGTGGAATGGCTGATTATGTTTTTGACGAAAAACATAATCCTGATAAACAACCTACCGCATGGGTGGTAGATCCTGACTCTCCTGATCAGATTGCAGAAAAGGTTAGTGAAATTATTGCTAACCCAGATAAAGTTCGTGTAATTTCTGCTTATGCGCGTGCAATGGTAGAAGAAAAATACGATTGGGATAATATCGCTAAAGATATGCAAGAAAAAGTATTTAAAAAAGCAATAACTCAATAGTATTATGCCTAAAAAAATTCCTTTAATTGAAAAAGCGCTTCTTATTGCCCTTAGTGCACACGAAGGACAAGTACGAAAAGATGATAATTCTCAGTATGTTGCGCATCCAATTATGGTTGCCTTAAAACTTGTAAAACATGGTTTTTCTGAATCAGTGATTGCAGCAGCTTTGGCACATGATGTATTAGAAGATACTAGCTTTGATAAAGAATTATTACGTAAAGAATTGGGCGAAGAAGTATTTGAGATTATTATTGCGGTTACGGAGGACAAGAATGCATCATGGGAGGAACGGAAAAGAAAATATATTTTATCGGTTCGCGAAGGTTCTGAATCAGCAAAAGCGGTCAGTGTTGCTGACAAAATACATAATCTAGAAAGCTTTCTAAGTGCTTACGCATATAAAGGTCCGGCATTATGGAAAAAATTCAGTCGCGGGAAAGAGAAAAAAGTATGGTTTGACGAAGAAATGTTAAATATGTTCAAAGAAACATGGACTCATCCATTAGTTGATGAATATGATTTTTTGGTTAAAGAATTAAAGAGATCAGTGTAATCTTATTTGTCGACGTTTTTCTTCTTCACTTCTCAAAGCGTCCCGCTCTTTTTTGTATTCTATAATAATGTTCGGTGTTACCGATTCACCTTTAAGCATTCCCTCAAGAATCCGACTCCAAAAAACAATACGCTTTTGGTTCAATATGTGAAGATTGCCTGATGTTCTATCAAGTGTACTGGTGTAGTACCATATAATTTCTCCTAAACGGTATAAGCGCATTAGATATAAAGTAAGTGATTCTTCAGGGGTTCGATTGTTTTTAACATATTGAACAAGCGCTTTTTCGAGAGGTTGATTATAAAGCGTCATGAAATTAAGAAAACGTGCCCATCCTTCGTATTTATTTCCGAAGCGTAATGAAGAATGATCTAGAAGATAAATAACGCCTTTTACGACTCTGAAATTGTGCGGAACAAAATCAACGTGAGTGAGAAATCCGCAATACTGTTCGATAGTTTCACGTTCATTTTCAAGAATACTTTGTGTTTGGTTTAGTAATGTTGTAAGTTTATTATCGTGTACATGGTGTGCAAGAATGTTTTTTTTGAATTGATCAAATGATTTTAAATATCCCTCAGCATTTATAGAACTAAAGCTAGATTGCACAAGTCGTTTATGTTCATAGGTTGTAGCATGAGCACCCTCTTGTGTTTTAAAAGCACTAAGCGCGAGAGAAAACTGCTCTTGTAATGGTCGTTCTATAAAAGGCAACTCTTGTTCTATATACGCCTGTACTGATATTAAATAATTATTTTTTTTTGTAAAAAGAATCTCTTCTGGTGAAAAAAATATTTGGTATGCAAAATAAATCTTTCCTAAAATTTGACGACATTTTCTTTCGTGCTCTAGCTCCCGCATCCCATCTCTATC
>CAYVXI010000084.1:0-3909 GCA_964455595.1 uncultured Candidatus Saccharibacteria bacterium
GACATGATACAAAAATGGAATAATAAATTTTAAATCGTTGGAAAAAATAAAAAAAATCCCGAAACGTGTGATAACGTCTCGGGGGGTCATCCCATATTGGTAAAAAGTGGGGACCGAAGTGCTGGCGCGCAGGGTGCCCAGGGAGGGAAGACACTGCGGAACCGCCAGTAGGTACATAGTAGCAGAATAGTCTTATTTTGTCAATGTTTACGTCGTGAGTTCAAGAAACTAACGTAATAGTGCGAAAAACAACTTCGCTGTCCTATACCTTGATCTTGATGACTTCACAAAAATCAATGACATGTATGGACATGATATCGGAGACGAGGCTTTGAAATTTTTTGCTGAAAAAGTTGTCGGTGTCTTACGAAACAAGTATGACATAGTAATACGAATACATGGGGACGAATTTGTTATTATTCTTCCTGAATGCAATTCTTCGCAAGCAAAAATCGTCAAGAAAAAGATAAAAAATGAATTAACAATGAATCCTTTTACTTTTGCAAAAGAAAAGTTAACTCTCCATACGTCCGTGGGAATCGCAATGGCACTGGATAGAAGGAAAGTTTCTTCTCCCAAGGATTTATTGATACAAGCGGATAAAGCTATGTATGCAGAGAAAAAGGAAGGAAGGGCATCGTGGCATCCGTAATATAAATGCTATATGAATTAGAGCTGTCAGAAAAATGACGGCTCTTTTTTTTATATGGTGAAAAAAAATAAAAAAGATATTTAATAATGGGGTGTTATTTATTGAAAACTACTGATTAATACATAAAAAAAAACCAGCTGGGTATCAGCTGGTATATTCAAATTAAAACGTGCTTAGATTGATTTATAATAGATGCAAGCTAATGTGGTATTTTCCTCCCCTCTATAAAATTCCTGATTAACGATGTTTTCCTTTTTTATTGAAGAGGGAGTGCTTGATACTATCATGTACCTTATAAAAAAACTCATTTTTTTTCTTATGATTTCATTCAATTCTTCCGTGCTGAATGGCAAAGAAACACAAAATTCTTTTATAGTTTCTGTATATTCGGGAATTTTGCTGAAATATAAATCATCTCGCTGAAGACTCATTAATGCGGTCGCTTCTGTTCCTGTTCCAAGAAAAGCAATAATGAATCCGATAACAATACACTTCAGATAAGTTTTCACTTTGTACTCCTTCCTGTGATTGTACATCTTTATAGTCTCATTGAGTTTCCCGTTTGTCAATAAAGACGGGTAGAAAAAACCCGGGGGATGCGGGTTTTTTTATTAGTTTACGATGATGTTGTCTCCTTTACAGTTAATCAATCGGTCCTTTGTTCTTCGGCCCATGAATTCCTAGACCGCCGACATTATCCGGCATTTCATCATAATAACAATCTGAATGGGCTGTTTCTTTACCTATCTGTACAACGTCCTCAGACTGAATCTCCTGCCACGAAATCGGTTTGTTACAAACAAAGCAAATGGCATCATACATACTAACCTCCTATTATCTAAGTTAAAGTACAAAAATACTGTTAATGACATAATAACACATCTTTATATTAAGTCAACTACATATCTGGCGAGTTCAAGAAACTAACGCAATAGTGCGAAAATCAACATACTGTTCCTTGGATCACAGGGATTACCTATTTGTTTTTTCTATGGAAAAAAGTTCAAGCATATGATAGTATCAGGACATGCAAGCGAAGGAGAGCGGTAATATTTTAACCTTATAACAAAAAAAATATGGAATTTGATTATACTGAAATTACAACGAAGACTTTTGACGAAGCGGTCGAGCGCGTGCAAGAAGAGATTGCTAAAGCCGGCATGCGGGTTTTGTTTGTTCATAATGTACAGCAGTCGCTCGCGGAAAAAGGGTTTGAGCGGGAACCATTCAAGATTATTGAGTTTTGCAATGCCAGATATGCCAACGAGTTTTTGAACGCGGATATCAAAATCGGCCTGTGTATACCATGCAAGATAAATGTGTACACCAAAGACGGGCAAACTTTTATTTCCGGCATGCGCCCGATTGTCTTGTCGGAATTCTTTCCCAATGCTGACTTGGGTGAGATGCCAAAAGAAATCGACCAAATCATCCAAAGCATCATTAATAACGCAAAATAGCTTATTGCTGTATTGAAAAACAAGCGCACATGCGATAGTATGGATACACTATGCAATCGCAACGCCCTCATTTAGCACAGGAAGACCCAGAACTGGAACAGCTTATTGTGCTGGAAGAAAAACGCCAACAGGAGGGGTTGGTGATGATTGCTTCGGAAAACGTTGCCTCCCCCGCCGTACTGGAAGCGCAAGGCACCGTGCTTTCCAATAAATACGCCGAAGGATACCCCGGTAAACGATATTACACAGGAAATCAATTCATCGACCCCATAGAACAGCTTGCTATCGATCGTGCCAAGCAATTATTTGGCGCGGAACATGCCAATGTCCAGCCACACTCGGGCTCACAGGCAAATCTTGCGTGCTATTTTGCACTACTAGAACCAGGCGACACTATTTTAGCGATGAATCTTTCCCATGGCGGGCACCTGACGCACGGGCACCCGGTGTCGCTTTCGGGAAAGCTTTTTAATTTTATTCATTATGGGGTAAATAAAGACACGGAGATGCTGGACATGGACGAAGTGGAGAAATTGGCGCAAGAAACAAAACCAAAACTTATTGTGTCTGGGTTTACCGCATATCCCCGTGCAGTGCCATTTACACGTTTTGCGCAGATTGCAAAAAACGTTGGTGCATATGCGATGGCCGATATGTCACATATTGCGGGGCTGGTAGTAGGTGGCGCACATGAAAGCCCTGTACCAACACACGATGTGGTAATGACAACTACTACTAAAACACTTCGGGGACCACGTAGTGCCATTATTCTTTCTAAAGAACTATACGCAAAACAAATAGATAAAGCGGTGTTTCCTGGTATGCAAGGCGGACCGCACGAACACACCATTGCAGCAAAAGCGATATGTTTTAAAGAAGCTATGACCGATGACTACAAAGCGTATCAACGACAGATTGTTACAAATGCAAAAAAACTTGCCGATACGCTCATGGGAGAAGGGTTGCGTTTGGTATCTGGTGGTACAGACACGCACCTGATGATTATCGACTGCACAGGACTTGGTATTTCAGGAAAACAAGGTGCTGATATTTTAGCTGAATGTGGTATTTACGCAAATTTCAATATGATACCGTTTGATACGCGCAAGCCAGCAGACCCATCGGGTATTCGTTTGGGCACACCCGCACTAACTGCGCGAAACATGAAAGAAAACGAAATGGTTATTGTCGGAAAACTTATTGCTAATGTACTAAAAAATCCAACTGATGAACAAAAAGAAAAAACTAGATCTGCTGTTGTAGAGCTTTTAAGATTATTTCCTATAAAAAATTAAAAACATGATAACTGTATTTTTTCTGGAACTTATTTTGGCATATATTTTATGGTTTATTTTAAAAAAACTATTAAAAACAACTAATCCTTATGCAATTTTGACCATATGTCGCGCAGTATCATTAGCTACGGGGTACAGCAGGTCATATACCGTAGTCGGATATCCAGTTACCACAGATTATTTAACAAAAATTACTAATCAAACGATAGAACTCACCTGAAAAAGCATAACCTTAGAGGAAGAGAATGCTTACAAAGAAGAATTATTTCAAAGAGAAGACTTTAAAAAAATACTTGTAACTTCTTCAGTTAAAACATCGGTAATTCCTTTTGTGTTAGTTATGCTTAGCATGCTATTTTTTACTAGAAAATTATAAAAGCAATTTTCGGCAAAAACAACAAAAAATTAATGATTAAATTAAAGTAAAAAAATGAGTGCTAAAATATTAACGGATCAAGAAATTAAAGATATTGCGAACGAAGTTGAAAGCTTGCTTAGTGTA
>CAYVXI010000085.1:0-9864 GCA_964455595.1 uncultured Candidatus Saccharibacteria bacterium
TAATATTACGTCTTTTTCGTGTTCTGTCATTTATTTTTGGAAATACACTTTATTCATAATGTCTCCCATTTCAATTTTGGAAGCCACATCTTTGCCTTCCACTACATAACCAAATACGGCATAATTTTTATCCAAGAAAGACTGTGCGCCAAGTGTAATATAAAACTGGGAGCTAGCAGAATTTGGATCTGATGAACGTGCCATTGCAAGAGCGCCATCTAAATGTTTAAGCGCTGGTTCACACGTTGCAATCTTTCCTTCAGTCATGATGCCATCTTCACATCGTATCTCAAGCGGAATGGTAGCATCTGACCCACCCATACCCGTACCTTTAGGGTCTCCTCCTTGCACGACAAATCCTGGAACTACGCGATGAAATGTAAGACCATCATAAAAATTCTTGTTAACCAGACCAACGAAGTTAGCAACTGTTTTAGGAGCATCTTCTGGATATAACTCAACTTTTATCGTTCCTTTTGATGTTTCAATAATGACAAATTCATGGTTCTTTTTTTCTGAATTCATATTATTTTCCTGACTATTCTGGTTTCGTGTTGTATCCATTGTGGTGGTACTTGTATTAGTGTTATTAGTTGAAGCTTCTTTTTTAACTGTAGGAGCTATGGCATTCTGCCCCATCATTAAATATATTCCTACCCCGATTAATCCAATGCCAATAATTGAAGCTACCCATTTCCCCATATTTTTTTGTTCTTCTTGCATATTTTTTATTTCTCTTTTTTCTTGTTTAATTTTTTTCTGACTCATACCCCATTCTTAGAAAGCACCGCGCGCAAGCGCAATGCTTTCGTTATGATTATTTTTTATCGTTGATGTTTTCATGGTACTACCTGAAATAATGATACATTATTTTGTGCTTTCTAAGGGCGTGGCATAAGTCACCATATCTCCTATTTTAATAGTATTTGTTTTAATAAATCCATCTGGGACTTCTAAAATATAATTAACTTTGGTTTTTGGTGAAACGGTAAAATCTTTTACTTCTTTATATGAAGGTAAGTGTTCGTATACATCAACAACCATACCGTCGCGTATCCATATAATATCAATGGGGAAAAGCATATCTTTATTCCAAAAACCACACGTACCAGGACATGGTCCAGGATTATTAAAAACAAAAAGCATACCTTTTCCTTCATCCAATTTTTCACGCATTCCTAATCCTAGCTTTTTCTTTTCATCCGACTGAGCAACTTCTGCAGAAACTTTCGCTGTCCCAACTATAACATTCATTATTAAATTATCTGTAAATACCTGCTTTGGCTCTGGGCTTTTTTCTTTCGGAATTGTTACTTGAATCGTTTGTAAATTTATATTTTTCTCTGCAATTTTCCAAAAACCAAAAACAACCATAAAAAGGAGGGTAAATATTAAAATGAATGTTTTTGCTGTCTGTTGAGAATTATTTCCTGTCATACATCATGTTTCTTATTTCTACATTAATTACTTCTTCTTCATTCCAAGGGATAGTTTTGTCTGGCAACACCATTGTTTGTTCTGTTCCCTTTCCTAAAAATAACACGATATCGTTCCAGTGAGCAAGGTTGATTGCCTTTCGAATAGCTAGCGTCCTGTCTTCTACAACTTCAATGGTTCCTGCAAAATTCGATTCTGTTATGCCTTTTTGTATCTGATTAAATATATCGCGCGGGTCTTCGTCATACGGGTCTTCGTTGGTTAAAATTATATAATCCGAATTTTGCGCAGCAATACGTCCTAGTTCTGGACGTTTCCACTTATCCCTTCCGCCCCCTGCTGAGCCAAACACCGCAATGATGCGTCCTTTTTCTTTTAATAAAAATCGTGCTTCTTTAAAAACACCTTCAAACGATGCTGGGGTATGGGCCATGTCTACAATTGCGGTAAATTTTTGCTCACCACGAATAAATTTCATGCGCCCTGGCACTTCGGTAATTTTTTTCAACGCTTCTTTTGCAGTATTTATTTCTACACCAAGAGCTCCAGATGTAACGGTTGCGCATAACGCATTATAAATATTAAACTCTCCTAATAATGAAAGGTTAATGTGTGTTTTATCAAGCACAAAAGAAACACCTTCTTGGCCATGATTTGGTTCGGTAGCAAACTCACACACATTCCCTTCTGTCTGCGGAAGACAACAATTTCCTATTAATCCAAATCCATATTTTTTATCCGCTCTAAACTGCATATAATACTGTGAATGAGGATCGTCCATATTTAACACGGATATTTTGGGAATTTCTTTTCCGTTTATTTTTTTCATTGACCCACTACCAAGTGCTTCAAATAATTTTCCTTTAGCTATTTTATAATTTTCAAAACCACCATGTGCTTCAATGTGTTCCGGCGCTAAATTGGTAAAAATAGCCATATCAAAATTAATAAATTTATGGCGAAATTGCATAATACCCTGCGATGTTGTTTCTATAATAACATGCGTACATCCTGCTTGTTTTGCTTGATGTAGAAATTCCTGCAACTTGAACCTTCCAGACATGGTCATGTGATAAGGATTCAACCATTCGTTCTCGTTTATCTTAAACATAATAGATGACGATACTGCCACCTTTATTCCAGCTTCTTCTAAAATATTAGCAAGCATAAAAATGGTGCTAGACTTCCCTTTTGTGCCAGTTACACCAATAACTATCATTTTTTCTGAAGGAAACGAATACCAAAAAGCCGCTAAAAAAGCGAGTGACCAATGATACGCTACAAGTATAAAATGTGGGGTAAAACTCCTGATAATTGATTTTAATTGGCTCATGGTTTTATCTTTCTTCCTATCCTATATGCATTATACCACATTCTTTTTAGCACTAAATCATGTGCGCCGGGATATTCAACAACAGAACCCGAGAACCCCTGTTTGAACCGCGAGAATCCTTCCCATTTAACTTTTTGTTCTTTTTTCGTGCGGTTTGTCGTAATGCCCCAAAAATCATATTCTTTATAACCCATGCGTTTTACGGTGCGCATAATTTCCCAATGCAAAAGATATGGTGCCATAAATTCTTTATGTATATCTGATGAGCCACCGTGTAAATATGTCGCGCGTCCGCCAAAAAATCCAATCAAACCTGCCGCAAGTACTTCTTCTTTATAAAAAGCAAACACCAAGCGCAGAGCAAAGTCGTGCGGTTTTGCATCGCTCTCCAAAAACATATTCATCATTTCGTTATAATGTTTCTGCGGATGAAGTCTGAATCCATTTCGACGAGCCGTATCTGAAAGCAAAGACAAGAACGTCTTTTTTGCTTCATGAGTATCATCGATACTAACAATACGTACTTCTTTGCGCTCTGCCAATCGCATATTATAGCGCGTTTTTTGTTTCATTCGTGCAAGCAATTCTTCTTCCGAAAGTGTAAGATCCATAACCATAGTTTCTGTTGCTTGAACGTTTTTTTCCGATTGTATGAATCCCACATTTTTCAAATCTAATGGAACATGTTCATCAGGTTCTATTTTTATAAAGAGTGTGGTGTTTTTTGCAAGTTTTTCTTTAACGTTTTGTATAAAAAACGAAAACACATCTAACGTTTTTATAGTATTTTGAATCATTACCGGACCATACGGTACATATACATAATGCTTTTTCATCGGAAGCTCGTGTCTAATAACAGTTGTACACAATATAATAGAATTGTTTTCCATCACTGCGGTTCGTGTTATGTGGTGCCCTTCTTTTTTTTGAAACTCTCCCCACTGCCATGACTGCAAAAAACTACCGTTGTTAGCAACAACAAATTCATTCCATTTTTTTTCATCTACTATATCTACCAAAAATTCCATAAGATATAAATACCAGCTTACTTCTTGTTCATACTGCACTCCATCAGACACCATTTGAAGAACCGCCTGTCGTTTTGCTCCAGCCGCCCCTTGCGAGCCTCGCCTTTGGCGGGCGACAAAACGCAGTCTTGCTCTCGTTCCGCCTGCTCCCTTTCATTCTGTCATTTGTTTACTATTCCCCGATGCTTGACCTTAGTAAACAAATGACAGAATGAAAGGGAGACCAAGCCAGACTGGAACGTGCGAGACATTCTTCAAATGGTGCCTGATGGAGCGCTTCCAAATATTTTATAAACTACTTCCCCAGCATCTTCAGCGCCTCTTTGATGCGCAGTTCGGTCTGAGTGATGTCTTTGGATACAGTATGCAGCGCGGCGCGGGCTTCCCGCATGCTCCAGCCGAACGCCACCAATGCGTCAATCGCATCCGCATCCAGTGCAATTTCGGCGTTTTCCGCCTTGAAACTCAGTCTGATTATCTTCTCTTTCAGCTCCAGGATTATCTTCTGCGCCATCTTGTTGCCAATGCCTGAGATTTTAGTCAAAAACGCCGTGTCTTCTCTGGCAATCGCCCCCGCCAACACGCTCGGCTTGTCTATAGAAATAATGGTCAATGCCATCTTGGGACCGATGCCCGAAACGGTAAGAAGCATCTCGAACAGTTCAAGTTCGGTGGCGTCCAGAAACCCGTACAAATCCAGCGCGTCTTCTCTGACATGTAAATGCGTAAACACCTTAACGCTCTCGCCGATTCGCTGTATTGCATCAGAGGTGCTAGGAGACAGGAACACTTTATATCCTACGCCATTGACCAACACCACCGCGAATTTATCCGATGACGAAACAACCGTGCCTTCAAGATAGGAAATCATGCCAAATGTATTAAAATTTACGAGCTTTAGGCGAAGTTAATTTTACCACAAATTTGAGCACCCGCCTAAATTTTTGCTGTGCAAAAACTTTGGCGGGTAAAGGTTTTGTGCCAAAATTACTTCGGCATATGCCTTGTAATTTTGAACAAAGCCCTTTATATCCCACTTTCGCGACTTACTCAAATATGTGCAAATAATAACAAAGGTGTGTATTTTTAAATTTAACTTTTCCCAAATACTGTTTGCATTAGGGCGGATTTCCTCCTATGATGCTGGTATTCATTTACTATGCCAAAATTCACTATCCAAGCAGATTTTACCCCAACGGGGGATCAACCAGAAGCTATCGCGAAATTAAGCGAGGGCGTGCTTGCGGGCCTTCCCCATCAGACGCTTTTGGGCGTGACGGGTTCGGGTAAAACATTTACTATAGCAAATGTAATTGCGCGCACGGGCAAACCCGCGCTGGTTATGTCGCACAACAAGACGCTGGCGTACCAGTTGTATGAAGAACTGAAAAGTTTTCTGCCTGACAGCTCCGTGCATTACTTCGTCTCGTATTATGATTATTATCAACCAGAAGCGTATATTCCACAGACGGATACGTATATCGATAAAGATGTAAAAATAAACGAAGAACTGGACCGACTACGCCACGAAGCGACGCAGGCAATTTTGTCCAGAGACGATACTATTGTGGTTGCTTCTATATCATGTATTTACAACATTGGTTCTCCGGAAAATTATAAAAATTTAAGTTTGCACCTTTCCCAAGGACAGCATATTAACCGCAATGACCTTTTAAAACATTTAGTGTCTTTACAATACCAACGCAACGAAGTGGAAAAAATGCCGGGAATATTTAAAGCAAAAGGTGAATCAATAGAAATATACCCTTCTACAGGTAACGAAATTATAAAGCTTATTATCAATAAAGACATAATAGAACAAATTTTTATTTCGGAAGATTATCTTCATTGGAAAGAAGCTTCTGAAGCACACATCTTTCCTGCTAAATATTGGCTGTCTGAAACAAAGACTCTTCCTCTTGCCATTGCTAATATAGAAAGCGAACTTGCGCAAAGACTGGAACAATTTAAAAAAGAAAATAAGCTTTTGGAATATCAGCGGCTGGAACAGCGCACGCGGTTTGATTTAGAAATGCTTAAAAGCATGGGATGGTGTCATGGTATTGAAAATTATTCAGGTCATATCGAATTTCGCCCTGCCGGCTCTCCTCCATATACGTTGTTTGATTATTTTAAGCACGCATATAAAGACGATTTTATTATTATTGCCGATGAATCACACATGACTATTCCACAGGTGAAAGGCATGTACGCTGCGGACCGGGCTCGTAAAGACGTCTTGGTAGAATACGGATTTCGTTTGCCGTCCGCCCGTGACAACCGCCCCCTGACATTTGCTGAATTCGAAAACATAAAAAACCAGCGCATTTATATGTCTGCGACTCCTGCGCTGTATGAACTAGAAAAATCCGCGGGGCATGTCGCGGAACAACTTGTTCGTCCTACAGGATTATTAGATCCACAGATAGAAGTGCGTAAAACAGAAGGTCAGATAGAAGACGTTATTGTAGAAATCCAAAAGCGTGTTACAAAAAAACAACGCGTACTTGTGACGGTCTTAACCAAACGCATGGCAGAAGATTTAACTGATTTTTTGAAAGAACGAGATGTAAGCGTACAGTATATCCATTCTGAAGTAAAAACATTCGAACGCACGGAAATTTTACGTGATTTACGTCTAGGACAATACGACGTAATTGTAGGCGTGAACCTTCTCCGTGAAGGGCTGGATCTACCAGAAGTGTCCTTGGTCATTATTATGGACGCTGACAAAGAAGGATTTTTGCGCAATCGCACAACGCTTATTCAAACAATGGGACGTGCCGCAAGACACGTAGAAGGAAATGTTATTATGTATGCGGATAAAATGACAGATTCTATGAAACAGGCTATTTCTGAAACAAAACGCCGTCGAAAAGCACAAGAGATATATAACAAACAAAACAACATCACGCCCATACAAATTTCCAAAACCATACACGACAAGCAAGGAACCGATAGAGCAGAAGAAAACATTAAACACATCGACAAAGATATACATATTGGTTTACTAGCTAAAACGCACAATATTAAAAAACTTATAGCCGACTATACCAAACAGATGAAAAAAGCAGCGACCGAAATGGATTTCGAAAAAGCTCAAGAATACAAAGATATTATTGCAAAGCTTAAGAAATTTACGTAACCCCCGTTAGAAGTATTACAAGCGAAATTGTCAGTATATCTATTGTTTATGCGTTAACAATAGTGGGACTATAACCATGCAGTGTAATACTTCTAACGGGGTAAAAGAAAGAGCGCCACTATGTGACGCTCGTATCTTTAAAAAAGTGCATTTATCCAGTTTTTTATTGTTTATCGCAAAAAAAGAGTAAAACCGCTTGGATAATACCGAAAAAAAATACAGGAAACACAAAACAATAAAACAGCATGATACCGATATCTTCGGGTTCAGAATAACCAGGAATTAATCCAAAATAAAGTAACAACGTAATACCCAGAACAACAAAAACAAACGCTATCTGGACATTACGTATGATGATTTTGACGGTTGGGCAACGTTTTTTCACAGCTTTCTCCTTTCAGAATAATATTTTAAGGGGCAGAAAAACCTGAAACAATAAAACTATAACACAAGAAATAATATACTAAATTATGTTTATACTGTCAAGCTATGAGAGGTGTTTTGTTTTTAAGATTTATGAGAAGCTGCAACAATAAATTCACGAAATAACGGATGAGGACACGTAGGTCGAGAAATAAATTCTGGATGAAATTGCGTACCAATAAACCAAGGGTGATTGGTGTTTTCTAATATTTCACACAAACCACTTTCGGGGTTAGTACCTGCTACCTGCATTCCCTTTTCTGTAAACCTTTCTTTATAAAGGTTGTTAAATTCGTAGCGATGGCGATGGCGTTCTATAATATTTTCTTGTCCATATGCTGTAAAACTTTTACTTTTTTTATCCAATACACATGCATAATCACCAAGACGCATCGTGCCTCCTTTTTTGTAAATCTCTTTTTGCTCTTCCATTAAATATATAACTGGGTCTTTTGTTTCTTTGTTGAATTCGGTTGAATTAGCATCAGAAAGCATAAGCACGTTTCGCGCAAATTCTATTGCAGCAATTTGCATACCTAAACACAACCCAAGATACGGAACGTTATTTTCTCTTGCATATTTCGCGACTACAATTTTACCTTCCACGCCACGCTTCCCAAAACCCCCCATTACCACCACTCCTTGTACTTTTTTCAGATTCTCCATTTGTCTTTCGCCTTCTTCCCCGTCTGCTTCAATTTTTTCAGAATCTATCCAAACTAATTTAGTTCTTACATTGTTTGCATATCCAGCTGCCTTTACAGCTTCAATAACACTCAAATATGCATCTTTCAATTCTGTATATTTTCCAACCATTCCAATAGATATTTCTGGTAAATCGGAATTAATCTTTCTGACAAATTCTTTCCATATTGTGATGTCTGGTTCTTTGTATTCAATGCGCAGATGTTCTGATATCAGGGCAGTAATATTATATTCATAAAAATTAAGCGGTACTTCATAAATAGAATTGACCGTGGGAGCAGGAATAACAGCTTTCACTGATACATCGCAAAATAACGCGATTTTTTCCAAATGCTCTTTTTCTGCGTGTTCATCAAAACGACATAAAATAATATCGGCATTAATACCTGACCTGCGAAGTTCTCGCACTGATGCTTGTGCGGGTTTTGTTTTTACCTCACCCGAATTTTTCATATACGGCAAAAATACCAAATGAATAAACATCACGCTATGATGTCCATCTTCATTGTGTAATTGTCGCGCAGCTTCCAAATAAGGCTCTGCTTCAATATCCCCCACTGTTCCGCCAATTTCACAAATCATAATATCCGCACCGGATGTTTCGGCGCATGAGCGGATAGATTCCTTAATGGCATTGGTAATATGCGGGATGATTTGTATAGTTTTTCCGAGAAACTTTCCTTCGCGCTCTTTGTCTAAAACTGTCTGATAAATTTTTCCTGTGGAGACGCTTGAAAGAGATGAGAATTCTTCATCTATAAAACGTTCATAGTGTCCGAGGTCCAAATCTGTTTCTGCTCCATCATGAGTGACAAACACTTCTCCGTGCTGATAAGGGTTCATGGTGCCAGGATCGATATTTAAATAAGGGTCCAATTTCTGTACTACCACTTTATGTCCAGATGCTTTCAATAACATACCGATAGATGCTCCCGCAATGCCTTTTCCAAGACCTGACAACACCCCGCCTGTAATAAAAATATATTTTATCATAATTGTTATTAGTATAACCAAAATTCCACGGATTGTAAAAACACCTTTGAAAATCTGTCTTTTTCGGCTAGAATAGGAACATCTGTTTATTATGAACACCCAACGACTATTCTTTTTCTCAAAAATAATCCTTGCCACTATTATTTTGGCTGGTTTTACTGTTATTAATGTACGGCTCGTAGACCCTGATTTGGGATGGCATATACGAACAGGTGCCGAAATAATTCAGACACATTCGTTACCCGCTCCTGACCATTTTAGTAATACAGCACCTGGTACTGCTTGGGTAGACCATGAATGGGTTGTGGAAATAGTGTGGGCATGGTTTCTTTCACATAATGCATGGTGGGTCGTTGTGGCTTTATTTACATTACTTGCATTCTGTCCTTTTTTAATTTGGTTTATTCGTGCACGCACTTTCGGAGCGTTATGGCTTGTGTTTCTTTCAGCAGCATCTATTACACCGTTTATAGGTATTCGAGCTCAAATAATATCGTTCGCACTTTTCTTTTTAGTCTTTGAACTTTTTTATCGGTTTTTTGTCACGGAAAGAAAAAATAAATATCTTTGGTGGTTCGTACCTATTATGTTCGTGTGGACAAATCTTCACGCTGGATTTTTTATTGGGTTAGCATTGCTTAGTATTTTTATTGTGGGAGATACTGTCACGATGTATCTAAAAGAAAAAAAGTTGTCCCTCAATCAAACTATTTTCCCTGGTGTTATATTTTTAACAGGTTTTGCCGTTACGTTCTTAAACCCTTACACATGGCGCTATTATAAATTCATCGTTGAAAATC
>CAYVXI010000086.1:0-9204 GCA_964455595.1 uncultured Candidatus Saccharibacteria bacterium
AGCGGTGTTGATTGACGGCGCGAGCCCGACGATTACGCGCGCGACGTTCGACAAAAACATCGCCATCGCGGTGTACCTAAATGGAAGCGCGCGACCCGCTATTACCGATTCTTCCCTGTTCAATACGGTTCCCGGAACAACGGGACCGTACCAAGCGCATATTGCCGGCTATGGCATCAGCATCGGCGCCGAATCGGCACCGATGCTTGAGGGCAACACCTATAGCGGCAATATTCGAGATGTGGTATACCGATAAGAGAATATGAAGATCAGCGAAACGATTTTAATAAAAATAATCACCTGGCTCGCGTACGCGGTGGTGTGCGTGCCTTTGCTGTTTTCGGTGTATTTTACTCCTTCACATATTGCACCACAGACATTCGCGATGCGATTATTGGTAGAAGCAATGCTGTTTGCGTACATTGCGCTTTTACTTTCAAATAGTACTTATTTACCAAAACTGTCTGCACTTTCGTGGTCTGCTGTTGCATTTATCGGTGTTTATATTGTTACAGGAATTACAGGTTTGAATCCTATGCAGAGTTTTTTTTCGAACCTTGATTGGCATTGGGGATTTTTAACCATTGCGCATTTATTTGCATTCTTTTTTATTTTGCGCGGGGTTGTTCGCGAAAGGGAAATATGGAGGCGTTTGTTTGCCGTTTCTGTTTCGGTAAGCGCACTCACTGCGTTATATGGTATGTATCAGTTTTTTTCACGCCAGAAATTGGGCGTATCTATAGCACTATCGGTAACCCTGCGGCACTTTCCAGTTACGTGTTGTTAAATGCTGTCATTGCTACTTGGCTTGCTTTTGAATCTGTTTCATTTAAAGAGAAAGTATTTTTTGGAAGCATTGTGTTTGTTGATATGATAATGACTGTCATGACAGGAACTCGCGCTACCGCACTTGCACTTATTGCTGCAGTTGGGGTTTTTCTTGTCGGCTATCTTTTATTTTGGAATAAAGATTCAAAGAAGGGAAGAAATATTATTTTAGGAGGCATTATTGTTTTTATCATAGCCATTATTGGTATTTATGAATTCCGAAATAGTAGTTTTATTCAAAATAACGATACACTTTCTCGTTTAACAAACATTTCCGCATCTACCGGGACAAGTAAGACGCGTTTGTTCGCGTGGCAGGCAGCGTGGGAAAGTTTTAAAGAACATCCTGTGGTAGGCATTGGGCCTGAAAATTTCAGCATTGCGTTTAACAAACATTTCGATCCAGATTTTTATTCTTATGAAAAAATAGAGACAGAATTTATCCGCGCGCACAATATATTTTTAGAAATGCTTACTACCATGGGTAGTGTAGGTTTGGGAGCATATCTTGCTTTGTTTATTACGTTGCTTTTGCTTATTGCGCGCAATGTACGAGAAAAGATTTTTGACAGGCATTTTGGTATTATGGGGTTTGCGTTTATTGCGGCGTATTTTGTACAAGGGTTCTTTAATATGGATACGCTTACCGTATTTTTGCCGTTACTTTTAATAATGGCGTTTGTTGATTCGAATACAAAAAAGTCAGATGAAAAAAGCACTCTATCTGCAAAAAAAGTAGAAATACTACCTCTTATTCTCGTTGCTGTAGCGTTGCTGTATACTGGATGGTCTTTTACCATTAAACCGGCGATTGCTGATCGCGCGCTTTCTGATGCTGTTGCGCTTGACCAAAAGTTGCCCGAACTTATTCCTACAGATGCCGTATCACAGGCGATGTCTTTATATAAAAAAGCGCTTTCCGAAGCCCCCTATGGAGCAAATACTATACGAACATCACTTTCAAAATTTACATTGGATTTTTATTCTCAATTTGGTGATGCGCCTGGTTCTGGTTTTCAAAAAGAATTATTACCCTATGCACTTTCGGAATCTCTTGCGGAAGCCAATGAAAACACGTACGATTATTTTAGTGCTTACTATACTGCGCGTCTAAACGTAATTAGCTATGCTCTTACTCAAAAAGAAGACGCCACAGTGTTATCATTAGTTGAATCGAGAAAAAAAGATATGCCTAATCGTTTGGAGTTGTTGTTTGTACAGGCACAGTATGCGTTGATACATCAAGATATTGATACAGCTATTACTCTTTCAAAACAGGGAATTGAATCAAATCCCGCATTTACGGAATTTCATCATTTACTCTTTTTGGCTTATAATTTCAAGAACGACCAAGAAAGCGCATTTCAATCGGCGCAGGATGCAATTACAAACGGATATGATTTTACGAACATTCGCGAACTCTTATGGCTTGCCCATGCTTATAAACAAAAAGGCATAATGGATAAAGCGCAAGATTTTTACGAAAGAGCAAAATTGATAGACCCTAACATACCTTCACTATAATAATGACTAGAGAAGAATCACAACGTTTTTATGTACATGCGGTCAAGGCTTGTATTTTCATTGCTTTGTTTTCACCACTGGTTCTTTCGGGTGCGTTTTATTTCCCGTTTATAGTGGTAAAGACAATATTTTTTCAAATTGCCGTAGAGTGCGCCTTGTTTTTCTATATCCTACTTATTGTTCTTGATAAAAAATATACTCCAAAATTCGACGGGCTAACAAAAAGCGTAAGCGCATTTTTTGGTGTCTATGTGCTTGCTTCATTATTAGGGGTTGATCCAGCACGAAGTTTTTTTGGTACGTATGAACGCATGCTAGGTGTCGTTAATTTGGCTCATTTTATAGTGCTCTTTTTTATCGTGAAATCGGTGTTTACTACGCGAAACGATTGGCTAGTACTTCTTCGTACATTTTTAGGTGTTAGCGTTCTGTTGAGTTTATACGGTGCCCTTCAGAAAATAGGGGTAACATGGAGTTTTATATATCATCCAAACATTGACCGTGTTGATGCCACTATTGGTAATGCGGCGTTTGTTGCAGGGTATCTTATTTTCGCATTGTTTTTCGCGCTGTTAATAGTAGCTAAAGATACTAATGTATATTCCCGCTATTTTGCACTATTTTCCATTGCTTTAAATACAGTCATCATTTATTTTACAGGAACCAGAGGTGCGGCATTGGCGTTGGGCTGTGGTGCTGTTATTTTAGCTACGGCATATCTTTTTAAAAAAGACATCCCAGCAGAAACAAAAAAGAAAACCATTGTTACATTAGGAGGAATTATTATTGTTGTTCTTATAGCTGTATTTGTTCTTGCAGGTAAAGAAGGCGCATTACAATATTATAAACGCTTCACTTCTATTTCACTTTCTGATACGACAGTCAAAACACGTATCCTTGCAGCGCAAAGCAGTTGGCAAGGATTTATGGCACGTCCCATTTTGGGGTGGGGTCCGGAAAATTACAATTTAGTTTTTGATAAATACTATAATCCAAAACTGTACCCATCAGAAAATTGGTTTGATCATGCGCATAACATATTTTTCGACATTGCAACAACGATGGGTATTGTTGGCGTTGTGGTGTATTTCTTTCTCATAGGTCATGTCATATGGAAGGGGATTTCGTTGTTACGAAATAAAGCTGATGAATTTTGGATGGGTATTATTGTTTCAACTTTAGTTATTGTATACTTCATTCAAAATCTCTTTGTATTTGATAGTCTTGTGACGTATTTATCGTTTATGTTGGTTTTGGCTTTTGTAAGTGCAGGTTTTCCACTTAGCGAATCTATTACATCAAAACAAAAAGAAAACAAAGAGAAAAAATTCCATAACCCATCAGTACGAATCGCAGTTATGCTTCTCCCTGTGTTTGTTATCGGAATGTATTTTTTGAGTATTCGTCCTGCGTTGGGTTCATATTGGACAGTGATTGGTTTGAAGACTCAAGATATTAGTGCAGATGAAGTTATTAACAATTTTGGCACTGCAATTGATTATAGCAATTTTGGCAAGCATGAAATTCGCGGAAAACTTGCCGATTACACGGCTGAGTTTGTGTATGATAAAAATAATACGAATGAGGATGACAAGAAAAAACTTGCGCTCTATACAATGAAGGAAATGGAAAAAACAATTGAAGACGCACCGTTTGATTTTAGAAATTATTTGTATGCAGCGAATTTTCTTGGGCAGACGAATGAGATTCTTGCAAAATCAGGAATCAATGCATATCAAAAAGCCGATGAGCTTTTAAAACATGCACAGGAATTAGGTCCAGATAAACAAATTCTCTATTTACAGTGGGTAAAGATAAAATTCGGACTAGGGGATTTTGCAGGAGCTATCCCATTGCTAGAAAAATTGTCTCAATTAAGTCCTGACATGACAGAAACGCAAACGAAACTAGCTTATGCTTACAATAAACTCGGAGATAATACTAAGGCTTTAGAGATATATCATACGCTTATACAAAATAGTAGTTTAAGCGTACAGGACTATATTGACGTTGCAGTTGGATTGTCCGCATTAGGAGATAAAAAAGGTGCGATTGAAGTTGCACAAAAAATTGCAGAAATTGACCCGACTATGAAAGAAAAAGCAGATAATTTTATTACATCTCTCAAATGATTCTACATACAGAGCGTTGTTCATCGCGGTGTAATATTGTATAATAATAAAGCAAGATATTTCAGAATTTACGCATTATTATGCCGTTTGTACAAGAGACGCCAGAAAATGAAAATTACAAAAATTTTCAGAAAAGACAAATTGTTGTCTGGGTTGTTTTGCTATTCATAGTCTTGGTTACAGTACTTTTTTTATTTTATATTTCTTATCAAGTGGTAAGTGAAGAAAATCAAGGAAGTTCTTTATCTACAGGTAGTACCTCTATTGTAACTCCTATTTCAAAAACAACCTCAGAATCACCAGTTATAACAGACACTCGCTACATTCTATACGGTCAATATTTTCCACAAGACAGTAAATATTATCTCAATAAAATATTCTATAATACGTTTAATAAACAGGAACTTTTTTCTTTTGTATGGCGTGACAATTCTTCTCAACCATCTTTTGCTTTTCTAGAGAATGCTATTGCGGTATTTCCAGATGTGAATAAGGGATTTCTTGTTTCATCAGAGGGAAAACTGGTAATTAACCCAACTGATTTTATTCCGCCTGATTCCCATTTTTCTATTTCCCCTGACAAGAAGCGTATGTTCTATTTTACCTATCTGTCTTCCATTGGCACTACCAGCCTCACCCTGCGTGATATGGAAAAAGAAAAAGATATTGTTAGATGGCCGGTCAGCTCTTCCGCATCTCAATTATGTGATTTCGTCGGATGGTCTTCAGACAACACAAAAGCATTTTGTCTTGTAAAAAATAACGGAACTGTAACATTAAAAAGTTTTAATACAATTTCTCATGCAGTTACAACTATTACATCAAAGAAAAATATCATTGATGCATCATATAATCTTCAACAGAAAAATATTTTGAGTATTTCCCGTAATGTAATTTCTTTATACAATTTACAAAAAAACGAATGGCAAGATATTGTTTCTGTACCTTTAGATAGTTCTTTTGAAAAAGCGCTTTTGGTTCCTGATGGTTCTGGTTTAGTGTATGTTCAACATAAAAATAATGCTATAAGCACAGAAAAGAAAACATATTTTATAACTTTGAACGGTACAGGACAGAGAGAAATACAAGCCAATGGAAGCGAGAAACTTGTCGCAATTTCTTCGGATTCTCAAATGATGCTTTTTGAGAGTCCTGATAAAGCGTCAAAATCTTTACAACACTATTCAATTATTTATCTCAATAGTGATTTAGGAGAGAATTCGTACCTTGTTGACATCCCTATTTCTGGAACGCAATTCATTAGTTGGTCTAAATAGACAAATCGGCAAAATATGCGTACTATGAGCGTACTATGAGCGCTTTTCCCTCAGAAGAAATAAAGTCCCGATTGGATATAGCCGATGTCCTTTCAGGGTATATAAAATTGAATAAAGTAGGGGGAAGTTATCGTGCTTTATGCCCATTTCATAACGAAAAATCACCTTCGTTGTATTTGTCTATTCCTAAACAGATATGGCACTGTTTCGGCTGTGGTGAAGGAGGGGATATATTCAAATTTGTTATGAAAATGGAAGGTGTTGAGTTTGTGGAGGCATTGCGAATATTGGCAAAAAAGGCAGGGGTTGTTTTGAAGGCGCAAGATCCAAAATTGGCCAATGAGCGCACGATGGTTCAGGATGTGTGCGCGCAGGCAGTAAGATTTTTTCGTAATAATTTGGAAAGCACACAAGGAGCAGAAGCACTTGCATATTTAAAAGAACGCGGACTTACCGATGAAACCATTCAAGAATTTCAAGTTGGCTATGCTCAGAGTTCGTGGGATGGTTTATATAATTTTTTAACCATGAAAGGGTACAAGCCAGATGTGATAGAAAAAGCAGGACTTATTTTGGTAAGTGAAAAAACAGGAACAAAGAAATATTTCGATCGTTTTAGAGACCGTATCATGTTTCCCATAGCAGATGCCAACGGAACAGTTGTTGCGTTCACCGGACGATATGTTAAAAAACGCGAAGACGAAGGGAAATATGTAAATAGTCCGCAGACGCTTCTGTATAACAAAAGCGCAATTCTATATGGAATAGATAAAGCAAAACAAGAAGTACGTCGGCATAACTCTATAGTACTGATGGAAGGGCAAATGGATTTAATTATGGCGTGGCAGGATGGCGTGCGAAACACAGCAGCTGTTTCGGGAACGGCGTTTACACGCGAACAGCTTTCTCTTATTAAACGCTATACGCCAAATATCACGCTGTTGTTTGATGCAGATGTTGCGGGTGACACAGCAACGCAAAAAAGCATAGCTCTTGCACAAGGTGCAGGATTCAATATTACAGTGGTACGTCAGGCAGATGGCAAAGACCCCGCAGACTTTGTATTGGCGCATCCAGGGAAGTTGGGAGAGTATATCGCCAAGGCGGTATCGATTATGGATTATTATTTTGAATCTACATTTGCAAAGCATGATTCCAAGAGTGTAGAAGGGAAAAAAGAGATAGCAAAAGTGCTTCTTACGCAGATTAAAAAAATCCCCAATCAAATAGAAGCACATCACTGGCTGGAACAATTATCAACACGGCTTGCAACAGGTATAGAGTATCTAGAAGCAGAAATGCATGCCATGAAAGACGAACAATCGTTTTTACCAGAACACGAAGAAATAGGGCAAGAAGTGAAGCCTAAAGCGAAAAAAACGCCTTTAGACAAGCTTTTGGAGCATTATATGGCGTTGGTATATTCAGTTAAAGACGGTGCAACAAAAAAGAAGATAATAGCTTCAATTAAGGATTTTGAATTTTTATCCCATTTAGTTAAAAATAATCCGGAAAATCCAGATTTTATCAATAAAACTACACTTGAGTTGTTTGACTTCTTCATAAAATATGGTAATATTGACCAATCCGAAAAGGACTTTGAATCTCAGCTTTCTCAGGAACAAAAGGACATTTTTAAGGAGATTGTTCTTATATCAGAACTAGAGAAATATCCTAACGTTGAAAATGAAGCTAGTGTGTGCGTATCTCGTATCGAGCGCATATTAATAGATAGAAGATTAGAAGAACTTTCACTTGCCGTCAAAAAAGCAGAATCTGATAAAGACTTAAAGCTTGAAGAAAAACTTTTCAAAGAAGTCAGCTCGCTAAGTGAACGTAAAAACAAATTGACACATTAGGAGTGCAGGATTCTATTCGAATCCCGCACTCTGTAGTAAAATTATAATACAAACTAATAATGAAGACGAAACCAAAGCAAAAAAAGCCTGTAGCGAAAAAGAAAAAAACAGCACCGGTAAAAAAGCCTGTAGCGAAAAAACGCATAGTAGCAGATAAGAAAAAAACAAAAAAGAAAAAAGCACCCACTGATGTTTTTAAAGAACCAATGGAAGAGTTAGTTAGTCGCGGTCGCCTGCGTGGGTTTGTCACATATTCGGAGATTTTGCATCTGATGCCACACATCGAACAAGACATCGATGTATTGGAAAAATTATATGAAAAACTCAGCGATGCAAATATAGAACTGGTGGAATCCAAAGACCTTCTTGAAGCCCCTGTCGAGGAAATAGAAAAAAAGACGACAAAGGCAAAGAAAGTAAAAGCAGAATCGGAGGATTTTAATCAAGACTCTGTACAGATGTATTTAAGAGAAATTGGTAAGATTTCGCTTATCAATGGTGATGAAGAAAAAGAGCTTGCGAAAAAAATTGAAATGGGTAATGAAGAAGCTCGTCGAAAATTAACAGAAGCAAATTTGCGCTTAGTGGTTAGTATCGCTAAAAAATACGTAGGAAGAAGCCCACATCTAACATTATTAGATCTTATTCAAGAAGGGAATTTAGGTTTGTTTAAGGCAGTGGAAAAATTTGATTACAAAAAAGGATATAAATTTTCTACCTATGCGACATGGTGGATTCGTCAGGCAATTACACGTGCTCTTGCCGATCAGGCTCGCACTATTCGTATTCCTGTTCATATGGTTGAAACCATTTCCAAATTTACACAGGTAAAACGCAGACTTCTCCAAGACCTTGGCAGAGAACCGTTAGCAGAAGAAATAGCAGCAGAAATGAACATGGAATTAGATAAGGTGAGACATATTATGAAGATTTCACAGGAAACCATATCACTTGAAACACCATTGGGAGATGACAGCGAAGATTCTACATTAGGGGAATTTATTGAAGACGAAAAAGAAATCATGCCTTCTCAAAGTGCTGCTCGCCGTTTACTGAAAGACCAGCTAAAAGAAATTATGGATGATTTAAGTCCTCGTGAACAAAAAATATTACAAATGCGTTTTGGTATTGAAGATGGTATTACGCATACACTAGAAGAAGTAGGAAAGGAGTTTGGTGTAACACGTGAACGTATTCGTCAAATCGAAGCAAAAGCACTGGATAAAATCAGAGCTCACCATAAATTGGTGAAATTGAAAGGGTATTAGGCGTTTTTGAGAGAGAGTCTTGCCACGGCAAAAAAAATACTATACTATGAAAGTGCTTTGCTCTTTTTTATTCACATCCTTCCTGCATATTTATAAGTAGCGAAGGAGCTTTCCATTGTTAATACGGTTCAATATTATGTTCCGTATGGCAATGGATATTCCGCGGTAGCGCAGTGGTAGCGCAGGTGACTGTTAATCACTTGGTCGTAGGTTCGAATCCTACCCGCGGAGCACTATGGGACAAGCAGGCGAGAAATCGCCTGTTTTCCTTTTATTCACTTGCTTTTCTGTGAGTTCGAAAATGGTATTTACCTTT
>CAYVXI010000087.1:0-2664 GCA_964455595.1 uncultured Candidatus Saccharibacteria bacterium
TTGGAAAATGCTCAAAAAATAGTTGACGCAGGAGCTGACCGCCTAGTGGCGGGAAGCGCCATATTCAAAGCCCAAAACATAGCCGATGCGTTGGGCCGTTTCTCAAAAATCGTTTCGGAATAAACTCCTCTATATACATTCCGATTTCCCTTTCTTTGAGAAAACCATCTCGTAGTTCGAGCAGATATAGTGTCCGTCCTGCGCGGTATTGACAATACGTACAATATATGATAGAATACTGAAGTAGCAATAATGCTATTTCGCTCATTGAAAAATTGAAAAGGAGAAAGTCATGAAAAACATGCTTAAGATAGTTAGTGTAGTGATGATTATACTGGTTGTTTCTTCAGTTACTGCCATGGCAACTACATTTGTTGAAATAGGAAACAACGGAGGACTCCGTACAACTAATACAGGCTGGAAACAAACTAAAATTAGCATTCCAGAAGATGTCCTTGTCTATGGCGATGCGTGGAGAGATGCGTACAATAATCCCGGAATCATTGTCCCTGTAGAACAACACCGTGAAATAAAAAAGGATGGATTGTTTCATGTTGTCAGTGTAATTGTCGCCGATGCTGGTATTAAATACGACAAAGATACAGGGTTCAGCGTGGTTAAGCAGAGTGTGGTAGTGAAGACGGACAGAAGTTTCAATCCGTACCTTATCCTCTGGCTCCTCTCGATGATTGCGATGGTGATTTTTGTTGTACGAATGGCGCAAAACGATGTATTTATTTATGTCGCCTTCGCCGCCACCGCCTTCGCCTTCGCCGCCGCCGCCTTCGCCACCGCCGCTTTCGCCTTCGCCGCCGCCGCCTTCGCCGCCATCGTCGCAACTAGAAATGATAAAATAATATATATTCCCTTTGTCGTACTGTATTTTGTGTTTATGGCGATAAGTCTCAGTATGTTTTTGGTAAGCTGACTTGTTTCCTTGATGTATCTCTGCCCCTGTTCTCTCTTTGAGGATGGGGGTTTCTTTTTTCTAACAATCCAATTGGGTGTTGGTGGATGTTTTTTAGAGAAAGGAGGATTGGATTTTCAAAAAAACTACATATTCCCGTGAAATATGATATACTAATCACATGGCGCACCTTCCGGACGACACAATTTCATCGTTAGAGAAAAAGGCGAACGACATTCGCCAGTCTATTATAGAAATGTTATTAGCAGCAGGTTCGGGACATACAGCAGGGCCGCTTGGCATGGCTGATGTTTTTACTGCGTTATATTTCGGCATACTTCACCATAATCCGTTAGACCCGAAATGGTTAGAACGAGATAGAGTGGTGTTATCAAACGGGCATATTTGCCCTGTTCTGTATGCTACGATGGCGCATGCGGGGTATTTTCCTGTTACAGAGTTACTGTCACTGCGTAAATTTGGTTCGCGTCTTCAGGGTCATCCTCATAGAGAATGGTTGCCTATGATGGAAACAAGTTCAGGACCGCTTGGTTCTGGTTTGTCGCAGGCTGTTGGTATGGCGCTTGCCGATCGTATTGATAGGGGACGTTCTTCAGATAGATATTTTTATTGTCTTATGAGTGATGGAGAATTAGATGAAGGGCAGAATTGGGAAGCTATTATGTTAGCGGGAAAAGAAAAATTACGAAATGTAATAGCAATTGTAGATCGTAATAATATTCAAATTGATGGTTTTACCGAAGACGTGATGCCGTTAGAATCATTGTGCGCGAAATGGGAATCGTTTAATTGGCATGTACAAGAAATTAACGGACATGACTTTGCCGAAATTGCCAATGCAGTGGATGAAGCGAAGGCGATTTTTGAAAAACCATCTGTGATTATTGCGCATACTATTCCGGGTAAGGGCGTTTCCGAATTTGAACGCAAATACGAATGGCACGGAAAAATACCAAATAAAGAAGAAGCGATAATGGCATTAAAAGAACTTCGCACACTGGGTGGAAAAATAACAAGCGAACATGAATAATATGGATATATATTTAAATCCAAAACTATTCGATAAAGATGTAGAACAAGCACCAATTCGCAAAGGATTCGGTGAAGGGTTGCTTATTGCGGGCGAACGAGATGAGCGCGTGGTTGGGTTGTGCGCGGATTTGACCGAATCCACGATGATGCATCATTTTCGTGCAAAATTTCCGAACCGTTTTATTGAAATGGGTGTGGCGGAGCAAAATCTCGCATCTGTAGGAAGTGGTATGGCTGCAATGGGAAAAATACCATTTATAAGTTCGTACGCTATGTTTTCACCCGGAAGAAACTGGGAACAGATACGCACTACCATTTGTTATAATAATGCTAATGTAAAAATTACAGGTTCGCACGCTGGCGTATCTGTTGGCCCAGATGGCGGAACACATCAAGCTATAGAAGATATTGCACTAACTCGTGTTATTCCTCGCATGACCGTGCTTACGCCTTGTGATTCCATAGAAGCAAAAAAAGCGACTATGTTGGCAGCACGAATGAATGGACCGGTGTATATTCGTCTTGCAAGAGAAAAAACGCCTATTATAACAACTGAAGAAACTCCTTTTGAAATAGGTAAAGCACAACGTTTTTTTGAACCGAAAAAGTCCGTACCAGTACAAGTTGGTATTATTGCTATTGGCGCATTGGTATACAATGCTATTATGGCAGCAAAAGAATTGGAAGAGGAGGGAATTGGTGTT
>CAYVXI010000088.1:0-7987 GCA_964455595.1 uncultured Candidatus Saccharibacteria bacterium
GACGGTATAGAATCTGAGAAAGCAAAAAAAGCTATTACAGAATTCGTCGGTGGGAAGACGACGGTGAAATACAAACTCAGAGACTGGAATTTTTCACGACAACGATATTGGGGTGAACCCATTCCCATCATCAGATGTTCTGTCTGTGGTAACGTACCACTTAGCGAAAAAGATCTCCCGCTGAAACTGCCCAATGTAAAAAACTACGAACCGTCAGGAACAGGGGAATCCCCGTTGGCTACCATGGAAAAATGGGTGAAAGTAAAATGTCCCAAATGCAAAGGTCCGGCAAAACGCGAAACCAACACCATGCCACAATGGGCTGGGTCTTGTTGGTATTATTTGCGCTATATAGACCCAAAGAACAAAAAAACGCTCGTTGATGTAAAAAAAGAAAAGAAATGGATGCCGGTAGATGTGTATGTAGGCGGGGCAGAGCATGCTGTCTTGCATCTTTTGTACGCTCGATTCTGGCACAAAGTTCTCTATGATATCGGTGCGGTGTCTACCAAAGAACCGTTTAAAAAACTTATTAATCAAGGAATGATTTTGGGTCCCAATGGAGTAAAAATGTCTAAATCCAGAGGTAATGTTATTAATCCTGATGATATAGTTGCACAGTATGGCGCTGACGTTTTGCGCATGTACGAAATGTTTATGGGTCCGTTTGAAGATATGAAAGCATGGGACACTAAAAGCATTGTTGGCACGCAAAGATTTTTGAATCGTATTTATACGTTGTCAAAAAAAGTTGCAGGTAAAAAAGAGAAAACAAAAGATGCTGCGTTGGAAAAGATGATGCATAAGACCATTAAAAAAGTAACGGAAGATATTGTTGCGTTTCATTTTAATACTGCTATTTCTACCATGATGATTGCGTTGAACGATATGGAAAAAGCGCAGAGTATCCCCTACGACATGTATGTTTCGTTTTTGAAATTACTTGCTCCATTTGCCCCGTTTATTACCGAGGAACTGTGGCATATGTTGGGAAATAAAAAATCTATCCATTTGGAAAAATGGCCAGAATATGATGAAAAACTTCTTATTGATGAAACGTTTACCTTGGTTGTTCAGGTGAACGGCAAGACGCGCGACACGGTAGAAGCACAGAAAGATATAACTGAAGAAGAAGCAAAAAAGATTGTTTTAGGCCTTAAAAAGATAACGCACGCAATAAGGGAGTCTCAGATTAAAAAAGTGATTTTTATAAAAAACCGTCTCATAAATATTGTAATATAAAAATGAAAAGAGGCAGAACATTTTGTCCTGCCTCCCAATAGCGAATCGCTATCTTATTTTTTCACTGGCACCCTTGCCAGTTTTTTTTTGGGGAACATGTGGCGGTAAAGAAGATACCAGGCACCAACTACTGCCACTGTAATTGTGAGATAATAAAGATCATCCATTTTCTTCCCCTTGTAAAATATTTGATGAAAGGTTCTATTTGTTGCTTTGCAAGTATACATCATCACATGTTTTCTGTCAAGAGAAAATGGGGTAAGGTGTTTTATAAAGAAAATAAAAAAAGCCCTGCGTAGCAGGGCTTTTGTAATGACTTGTGGCGATTATTTGCCACCAATATTGTAGGCGAAAAGGGGTCAGGAGCCTTTTATTATATTACTTCTTCCAGAGATCTATTTCCCTGATAAATTTTTCTACGTTTTTTGAAACTCTTATGGTATGCTTTATTTTACCATTTTTTTGTTCGAGTTTCTGTATGTTTGGGCGGTATCCGAGATTTTGCATCATGGTAAATACGTCATTGCTTAAAGCGGGCGTTGTGTTTACAAAATTGACCATTGTGTAATTACGGTCTTGGTAGAGTGATCCGTCCGTTTGCAGTAATCCGCGCAAGGATTCTTTCGCATATGTTTTATTTTTCCTTATCCATTGCGGCACAGAAACATTTTGCTTGTCTTTTGGACCCCCGCCGCATTCCCATAGCAGTGTTTCCCAGTGATTTGAGTAAGCGCTGATATCGACACAGGTTTTACGGTTGACGATGCCGATTTTGTTTTTCGGCAGTAACGATGCGAGGCAAGATCGTATATGTTCAATAAGAAGCGGATATTTTTTGTCGCAAGTAATGCGGAGCCGCACCGCTCGTCCGTTTGGGTTGGAGAGATTGCCGTCGCCAAGCGCTATGCCGATAATATACGCACGTAATTTTTTATCGGAACTAAGCGGCTGTTTTCTGTAATAAGACATCTGGTGCCGAAGGAGGGAGTTGAACCCTCATGCCCTTGCGAGCACACGATTTTGAGTCGTGCGTGTAAGCCAGTTCCACCACTTCGGCATAGTATAATTTTTTTCATTGTCGCTCTAAATGTACAGCGAAGTCAAGGCGGGCGGGAGTCGTGCGTGTATGCCAATTCCACCACTCCGGCGTTAGACCCGTTATGTAATAACTTTTTCTACTACAACTTGTAATTTTGGCTACAAATCCATTCAAAGCTTGTCGGAGTATATCTCATACACTTTCTCGCTCTTCATGGTTTTCGCTCAAAATTTCTGCGTTTCGCTACGAAAAATTATCACACAACGAATCTCATTTTATTCTACTAGATTATAGCGTTTAATGTGCGTTGTCAATTCACTCCATTTTGTATATTATGGAAGGAGTATGGCAACTATTATTGCGTTCTGTAATCAGAAAGGAGGAGTTGGAAAAACTACCACCACCATTAATACGGGGGCGTATCTTGCCTCTTTAGGCAAAAAAGTATTGGTAGTGGATTTGGATTCACAGGCAAACGCAACTTCCGGTCTTGGTGTTTCACAGGAAAATGTTACAATTAATCTGTATCATTGTTTAACTGACGGCACTCATCCCAAAGAAGCAATTATTCCAACAACTGTTTCTAGTCTTGATGTTTTGCCCGCATCGATTGATTTAGCCGGAGCGGCGGTAGAACTTATTAGCGCACAAGGAAGGGAATTCAAGTTATTTGAGGTTATTCAAAAAGTGTCGGCTGATTATGATTATGTTTTAATCGATTGTCCACCATCGCTTGGCATATTAACTATCAATGGCTTGGTGGCATCGCAAAAAATTATTATTCCGGTGCAGTGTGAATATTACGCATTGGAAGGGTTATCGCAATTATTAAAGACAATTGCATTAGTCAAAGAACATATCAGTCCGAGTATTTCTGTAATGGGTGCGGTGCTGACCATGTATGATAAGCGCAATAAATTGGCGCATGAAGTAGAAAAGGAAATGCGCGCGAATTTTCCATCACATGTGTTTCAGGCTGTTATTCCGCGTTCGGTGTCGCTTGCAGAAGCGCCAAGCTATGGCAAGACAATTTTGGAATATAAATGGCTTTCTTATGGTGCGATGGCTTATAAAAATCTCGCACAGGAAATAGTACAATTAACAGAATCTAGAAGTTAGAAAATAGAATCTAGAAAAGAAAAATGTCATTACGCATTATTCTACTTTCTACTTTCTACTTTCTACTTTCTACTTTCTAACTTATTATGGCACTAGGTAGAGGACTTTCATCACTTATACAACCAAAGACAACTCCACAGAACAAACAACTTGCTGTTGGTATGTCGGAAAAAGCCACGCAAGAAGTGTATCTTATTCCGCTTGAGAAAATTCAGGCAAACCCTCATCAGCCACGCAAAAGTTTTGACGAGGGGATGATGGAGGATCTCATGAACTCTATAAAACAAAACGGCATATTACAGCCTATTGTTGTCTCCAAACTTCTTGATCCCAAAGGCATAATTGAATTCCAGATTATCGCGGGAGAACGTCGTTTTCGTGCTTCAAAACTTGCAAAGTTAAAAGAGATTCCCGCTATTGTGCGTGCCATAGGGGAAGGAGCAGAGGGGTTGGAATTGGCTATTTTAGAAAACATTCAACGTGAAGATTTAAATGCTATCGAGCTTGCAATTGCGTATCAACAGTTGATTGATGAATTTAAAATGACGCAAAATGACATTGCCGATAAGATTGGAAAGTCTCGTCAGGTTGTCGGCAACACTATACGTCTTATGACATTGCCCGAACCGATTCGCGAAGATATTCGCACAGGAGTGATTTCGGAAAACCATGCGCGCGCTATTTTAGCATTACCCACTCCTGAATTACGCCTTACATTATGGAAAGAAGTAAAAGAGCAAAAACTGTCGGCGCGCAACACCGAGGTTGCCGCGCGCAAATACAAAAAAGTGCCGAACAAGTCAGCGGCAAATACTGATGCGCTTACCAGAGACGCGATGGTGAAGTTAGAAGCGTATTTAGGAACAAAAGTTGTTATAGAGCCAGGGAAACATGTTAGTGACGGTGGTAAAATAGTTATTAAATATTTCTCCAACGAAGATCTGAACGCTATTGTAAAAAAGATTACGGGCAACTCATGAACTATGGCCATTATCATTTCAAAAAACGGCAAGAATGCTGTGAAGGTGGACAAATCAACCTTTGAGAAAGAGGATTACCTCCAGCAGTACATCCATGAGAATCCGGAGAGTATCCCACTCTATGATATCAAAGAGGATATCAAACTGCTTATTCTCGCGCGGGAATTTCAGACAACAAGCGGCCCCATTGATGCGATTGGTATAGACAAGGAAGGTGAGATCTACATCATAGAGACGAAACTGTATAAAAATCCCGATAAGCGCACGGTCATCGCGCAAGCGCTTGATTACGGCGCGGCGCTGTGGAAGCACTCGGGAGATTTCTCTCAATTCGTATCCACGCTTGAAGGTAGTGTTTCCAAAACCTTCGGCATATCTCTGGCGCAGAAGCTACGGGAGTTCTTTGAGCTTGCTGAAGAGGATACAGCGGTGCTTTTAGAAAACGTTCGGAAAAATCTCTCCGATGGCGCGTTCCGATTCGTCGTTCTTATGGATCAGCTTGATGACAGATTGAAGGATCTTGTGATCTATGTGAACCAAAACAGCCAGTTTGATGTGTACGCGGTGGAGCTGGAATATTACAAGTACCAATCAAATGAGATTATTATCCCAAGAATCTTTGGAGCTGAGGTCAAAAAAGGCGTAAAAACAACAAGAAGTACGGGCACGCTCTGGAACTGGGAGCTATTCAAACAACGCTTGAAAGATTTTGGGGAAGAAGAAGTAACCGCTGCCGAGCAGCTTATTGAATGGTGTAAAAAAAATAATATTGAAGTTGAATGGAGTAATAGTCAGCGCGGCGGCTTTTTTCTCTGTTATTATCCTGAGGGTAAAAAAGGATTTTATCCATTTGGAGTGACTGGAGATGCGAAGATCTCATGGAATGCTCCTCACGCGGGAAATAAAAGCCCCCAGCCGTTTGATAAACCAGAAAAACGGGCGGAGATATTAAAGCGTTTACAATCAGTGAAGGGCGCAATCGTTGATTTAGATAATGTTGATGGATACAATGGATTAAAACTGCCTCTCCGCGCTCTTGCGGACGAAGATGCCCGGCGTGAATTTTTCTCAGTATGTTCATGGATCAAAAAAACACTGGATGCGAAATCATGACAGAAGACGAAATCAGGTTAAAAAAGTTTATTGACGGCAACACCTGGATTTTTGCCAAAACATACGCAAAAACCGCTCCGCACGAATACGTGGTGTACGATAACCTAGATGCAGAAATGCAGAAAGAGTATGATTGGTTCATAAAACAAATTATAGAGAAAGGAGTGGATGAAAAGTTCTATCAAACCACATTTAGATATCTCTATTTTGAAGATATAAAATACTGGACATATGATATAGAAGAAAGAGAGGGTGGTGTGCTAAATAGAGACCCAGCAATGAATAAATATGAATAAGGTAAAATCGTTATTAAATATTTCTCCAACGAAGATCTGAACGCTATTGTAAAGAAAATTACCAAGGAGTAATTAGTTTTAATAGAAAATACTAACATTTGTTGTTGACATAATAACCTTTTTGTGTATAATATGGTTAATTTCCAAACCTTGAAAAAAGCTCAAAGAAAGGAGCCATAAGATGTTCATTACACTTGAGGGGCCCAATGGTGTAGGGAAAACAACGGTAATTAGTGCTGTGTCGGAGAAGTTATCAGATTTGGATTTTGATGTTCTTTTAACTAAAGAGCCAACAAAATCCAATCTCGGAGACTTTCTGAAAAATTCCGAAGAATTCTATAGAGGTAAGTGTCTTGCTTGCATCGCCGCCGCAGACAGGTATTTCCATATTGAACAAGAAGTGCTGCCAGCTCTATCAGAAGGTAAATTGGTTATCTCTGATAGGTATATTGAATCATCACTGGTTCTTCAAAGGCTGGATGGCTGCACTTTGGAATTCATCTGGAATCTTCATTCACAGATTCTTATTCCCGATCTGAGTGTTATTCTTGTAGCAAAGCCTTCGATTCTTAGTCAGAGGTTGGCATCAAGAAAAAGCAAGCTCAGTCGTTTTGAAAGAACTGAAACAAGGGAAAAAGAACTGAGTTTCTATCGTGAGGCAGGAAGGTTTCTGTCGCAAAAAGGTTTCAATGTCCTTATTCTCGAAAATGAATCTGCTTCTACCGATAAAGTAGCGGATAGTATCGTTGGAAAGATACAAGAACTCCACCAACTAAGAAAGAGAGGTGAATCATGAAGCGACAAATTATCTCAGAGACCAAGGCAGCATCTTGTTATTTCAGGACGTCTGTTGATTTCCCACATCGCAAGGCACTGGTGCAGATTACAGAATGGTGCAACTTGCATTGTGCGCACTGCTTTGTGTCTGCAGGAAAATACGGAGATACAATGTCCTTTGCGGACATTGAAAATCTACTGGTTCCAAGATTGATAGCTTGCAGAGTGATAAGCGTCAGTCTGACTGGCGGAGAACCGTTCGGCCATAAAAAGATCGTTGAAATCGCTTCGCTTTTGCGAAGAAACAACATGAAGGTCAGTATTTGCACCAATGCGACTTTCATTAAGGAAGAGCAAATGGAAGCGCTGGCTTCTCTCGGAGAGATCTATTGCAATGTTAGTTTGGACGGTTTCTCGTCGGAGAGCCACGGTAAGTTCAGGGGCGACAAGGATTCATTCCAAAAGACAGTTTCAACGATCCGGGAATTAGCACAACACAAGCTACTTCAAGGATTGCTCGTGACCCCCAACAGCTTGGCCGAGGTCGACGAGTATTCTAAGCTCTGTGAATTCGCCGTCGAAAACGGTGCTACCTACGTGCTTATGAACCCACTCTCTTCAATGGGAAGAGGGGTTAAGTCAGTAGGCAAGCTCGCGATGCCAAGTGAAGTGATGCGTCAAATCGAGGCCTCAACTTCTCAGTTTTCGGGCAGAATTCAGTTGGTGAAAATCCGTTTCCCCAATGACAGGAAGTTGCCCCTCGCCTCGTGCGAAGCCGGTAACATCGTGTATGTTTTCACTCGCGGAGAACTCACGGTCTGTCCGTATCTGGTTTTTGCTGCCAATACCCCTCAAAGCCTTCACAAGGCAGAAGAGTTCATTGTTGGAAATATTTTCAAGGATGAAGATATTGCCGATAAGCTTGATGCTTACAAGTTTGGAAGTCACTACAAGATTGGCGGCAATCCGACCTGTGAAGGATGTCAGATAAATGCCAAGTGTGGCAAAGGATGTCCTGCTACGGTAATCGCTTCGGGAAAAAAGATTGAAGAGGTTGATACCGAAGTTTGTCCCATGGCAGAACATTAGGATGGACCATCCTCAACTCTTATCCCCACTGATACATTGTTATTAGTGGGGATTTTTTTTATAATAAAACACATGAAAGATATTTCACTATTTTGTTGGAACATTGGTAATCCGTCTATTGAACGAGCAAAGAAACAGGTTAAATGGCTTAAAAATAGACCCGAAAGTTTTTTTATTTTTACTGAAGTAAAAAATAGTGTCGGGTGTTTATTTATTAAAAACTATTTTCAAGAACTAGGATATTATGTTGTTTTTCCAAATATGGAAAGTAAAGAATATGGCACAATGTTAATCAGTAAATATCCTCTGGAAGAAAGTACATTCTCAAATCA
>CAYVXI010000089.1:0-3677 GCA_964455595.1 uncultured Candidatus Saccharibacteria bacterium
TTGGAAGCGCTTGATTCTTACTTTTCTAAAAAAACGTTTACGTATGAGATATTAGTGATGAACGATGGATCACCAGATGGGACCGCTTCTGCCGTACGACCATATGAAGAGAAAATAAAAGGGTTGCGATTAATAGATAATAAAGAAAACCATGGAAAAGGTTATGTGGTGCGACAAGGAATGTTGGAATCACACGGCGAGTACCGGCTTTTTATGGATGCAGATAGTTCTGTCTCGATAGATTATTTTGATGTGTTTTTGCCTGTTTTCTCACAAGGATACGATGTGGTTATTGCGTCTATTGAAGTACAGGGTGCAAAAATACATGAAGAAGGAGCATGGTATCGACGTGCGCTTGGACATTATGCAAAATATCTTATTCGCGCTTTGACGGTATGGGAGATTCACGACACCCAACGCGGTTTTAAAGTATTTTCAGAAAAGGCGGCACAAGATATATTTCCTCTACAAACTCTTGATAGATGGGGTTTTGATTTTGAAATTCTCATGATTGCAAAAAAATTAGGATATCGTATTAAAGAAGTTCCTGTTGAATGGAATAATCAAGGGGAATCAAAAGTAAATCTGGGAGCATATATAACAACGCTGGGTGATTTGTGGAAAGTGAAGAAAAACATGTTGGCAGGAAAATATACAAAAAAAACAGATGGAAAATAAAGTTACAACATCACCTATGTCCCAGTTACGTCAGGACCCGATTTCAGGAGAGTGGGTGGTTATTGCAACCGCGCGAGGGAAAAGACCAGATGCATTTGCTGCACAACCCTCAGATTTTAATCAGTCAGTTGATGCATGTCCATTTGAAAAACCATTTGATGAAGAATATCCTCCTTTATTACGTTATGATCGTGTTTCAGAAGACGGTGTTTCTGATTGGGCTCTAGTTGTTATTCCGAATAAATTTCCTGCATTTACCAAGGGTGCGTGCAATGTATCATATACCGAAGGACCGTATACATTTACTAATGCGACTGGTTTTCACGAGATTTTTGTTCCGCGTGATCATAACCGTTTCATTCCAGATTTAACGAATGAAGAAGTATCCCAAATAATTAAAGCTTACAGGGAAAGATATCGATTTATTTCAGTTCAAGAATGCATTAACTATGTGCTTGTTTTCCATAATCACAAACATGAAGCAGGTGCTTCGATTGCACATCCGCATTCCCAATTAATTGCCACATCAGTTATACCACCAGATGTATATGCAAGCACTCAGGCAGCACAGAAACATTTTGAAGAATTGGGCGCCTGTATCTATTGCCGCGTAATAGAATACGAATTGCAAGTGCAAAAACGTATCGTGTATGAAAACGAAAAATTTGTTGTGCTTGCACCATTTGCGTCACGCATACCATTTGAATTACGTATTTATCCAAAAACACATCAAGATAATTTTGGTATGCTTACCGATGAAGACATTCCGTTGGCAAGCGACGCGTTGCATGCCGCATTACAATCGTTGCGTAGTGCGCTTGGCGACCCAGCATATAATTTCTTTATCCATAGTGCTCCTTCTCGTGTGGATGCGGATCATTATCATTGGCATTTAGAGATTGTTCCAAAAACGGCAATTTGGGCCGGTTTTGAAATATCAACCGGGATGTATATTTCTTCGTTAGCACCTGAAGATGCAGCTTTGTTTTTAAAAGAAACATTAGAAAAAAAATAAAGATGAAATATATTATCGGAAATTGGAAATCATATATTACGACGCAAAAACAAGCCAAAACATTAGCTCAAGCTTTTGCGAAAGTAAAAAACGAAAAACACAGAGAAATTGTGTTATGCCCACCTTCACCATTTTTGTTTACGCTTGGTTCGTCCCAAGCATATACTAAAGGCGCACAAGATATTTTTTGGGAAAAAGACGGTGCCTATACCGGACAAACAACGTTTGCGATGCTTATTGATGCAGAGATTACTCATGTTATTGTAGGACATTCCGAAAGAAGACATTTTGCGCTTGATTCTGATGAAATAGTAAATCGTAAAGTTCGTGCTGCTTTGAAAGCGGGGTTTACTGTTGTCTTATGCGTCGGTGAAAAACAACGAGAGGATCCAAGAGCTATTCCAGAAATTGTAGGAAAACAAGTTGAAACTGCGCTTGCCGATGTTCCTGTAAATCAACTTTCTGCTTTAATGATAGTCTATGAACCCATTTGGGCAATAGGAACGGGTGTTGCAGATACCCCAAACGACGCCATGTCTGCTTCGTTATATATACGCAAAGTTGTAGGCGATTTGTATACCAATAAAGCAGCATTGGCGTTGCGCGTTTTATATGGTGGGTCCGTAAATGCCGAAAACGCAATATCATTTATGAATCAGAGTGGTATCGATGGGGTGCTTGTAGGAAGGGCATCTACGAATAAAGAAGATTTTCTTGCCATTATAAAAAGCACAGATATATCTAAACGTAAATAAAGCAACTAAAATCAGTTATGAAAATTAAGACAATTAAGGAAGTATCAATACGGAATAAAAAAATACTCTTGCGAGTTGATTTTAATGTCTTTGTAGAGGGGGCTAAGATTGCAGATGACTTTCGCATAAAACGATCACTTCCTACTATAAAATATTTGGTAAAAGAAAAAGCCAAGATTATTATTATTACGCATTTTGGTAGACCTTTACATAGTAAAGAGGGAATAGATATAAAAAGTTTTAGTTTGCGTAAAATAGCAAAACAACTAGAAAAAGATTTAGGTCATACAGTAAAATTTATTCCAGATTGTATCGGTGCTAAAGCACAAAAAGCAGTGCAAGAAGTGAAAGCAGGGGAAATAATCATGCTTGAAAATCTGAGATTTCATAAAGAAGAAGAAGAAAATGATTCTGTATTTGCCAGTAAACTCGCAGCTTTTGGAGATGTGTATGTAAACGATGCTTTTTCGGTGTCTCACCGCGCTCATGCATCTGTCTCTGCTGTAACGAAATTTATTCCATCGTATGCGGGTTTTTTGCTTGCGGAAGAAGTAAAAGTATTACATGGCGCATATGTTAAGCCAAAATTGCCACTTGTAATTGCCATAGGTGGTATGAAGATAGACACAAAAGCAAAACTTATTAGACGATTTTTTAATAAAGCATCAAGTATTATGTTAGGTGGGGCTATTGCTAATTATGTCTTAAAAGAAAAAGGAATAGCTATTGGTAAATCAAAATTAGATTATGGATCAAGCAAAGAGTTGAAAGATTTGAATTGGACTTCAAATAAATTGCATTTACCTCTTGATGTGGTTGTTGCACGGGGAATTTCTCAGAAAGCACCAGTAAAGATTAAAGCAGTAGGAAGCGTAGAGGATAATGAAATAATTTTGGATATTGGTCCAGATACTGTTGAATTGTTTTCGAGTATCGTAGCATCAGCAGGTACTATTATTTGGAACGGTCCTTTGGGTTATACTGAGCTACCTGCTTTTGCAAAAGGTTCTGTAAAATTTGCACATGCTCTTTCTTCAAGTAAGGCATATACCATAGTGGGTGGAGGGGATTCGGTGGCCCTTATCGACACACTCAAGCTATATGGTACAATTAACTTTGTATCCACTGGTGGAGGCGCCATGTTAGAATTTTTAAGCGGAGAACCAATGCCAGGAATTGATTCCCTCATTCAAGCTCAGAAACGAAACGAAAGGAAAAAGGTGTTAGTA
>CAYVXI010000090.1:0-3816 GCA_964455595.1 uncultured Candidatus Saccharibacteria bacterium
GAGAAAATACAGATATAGAATATTCAAACGTAGATGTAGCGGAAGATCTTCATCCAGATATAATTGGAGATGTAACACAACTTCCTTTTAATGATGGTTCATATGATGTTGTGTGTGCATTTGAAGTTCTTGAACATCTTCCTTTCGGTGAATTCTCTACTTCATCAAGTACTCATAAAATTAAAAAGTGGTTTACTCAGAAACGATATAATTTAAAAAAGTAAAAGTATAAAAGATAAAAAAACACATATGACTATTTGTTATTTTGGCACATATGACCCTTACTATAGTAGAAACGCGGTTTTGTTGCGCGGACTCAAAGAAAATGGCGTGACGATTTTGGAGTGCAGAACAGAAAAAAAAGGATTTGAAAAATATCTTGACTTATATAAAAAACACAGGACGCTACGTGGTAAGTATGATGTTATGGTTGTTGGTTTTTCAGGTCAACAATCTATGATTCTTGCAAGGATTATCACGTGCAAACCTATTGTGTTTGATGTTTTTACCTCTCTATATGATTCAATGGTTGATGATAGAAAGCTAGTTTCCCGCTGGAGCCTGCGGGCGCTGTATTATTGGAAGCTTGATTTCATCTCCTGTCTTTTTGCCGATCGCATCCTGCTTGATACGCAGGCGCATATAGAATATTTTGCAAAAACATTTAAAATACGCCACAAGAAATTCGTGCGCATCTTCGTTGGTTCAGACGATGTAGTTTTTCATCCGTTATTCAAGAAGGTATCCAAGGAGGATATTTTTAAAGTACATTTTCATGGTAGCTTTATTCCTTTGCATGGTATTGAATATATCATATATACAGCAAATATATTAAAAGGAGAAAATATTTATTTTACACTTATTGGTAATGGACAGACTTATGATACTATACGGAAATTATCTGAGCATCTACAGATTAATAATATACATTTTATTACAGGAATGTCACCAACACAATTGAATGAGGCAATGAATAATGCGGATATTTGTTTGGATATTTTTGGTGATACAAAAAAGGCACTTAGAGTGATTCCTAATAAAGTTTATGAAGCGCTTGGAGCTGGAAAAGCCGTCATCACCGAAGAATCTCCAGGTGCAAAGGAGCTTTTGGAAGACGGGAAAACCGCAGTATTCGTGCGTCCTGCCGATGCTGGTAATTTAGCCGAAAAAATCCTACAATTAAAAAACGATTCTGTTTTACGTGGTCGTATTGCCGAGGAAGGGCATCGGCTATTTCTGGATAATCTGACCCCAATAATTCTAGGAAAACAACTTAGAATTATTGTTGAAAATATACTATGAGCTTCATTTCCGAATATTACAATACAAAAATTGAGTGTTATGGACCTAGTAGGTTGCGTAAGCAGAAAATCATGGAATTAATTAAGGAGGGGGAAAAAAACGTAAAGATTCTAGATATGGGGTGTGGCGCAGGGGAATTGGGAAAAACACTGAAAGAGCATGGGGCGTATGTGGTCGGGTGCGACATCTCCCCACATGCGGTGGAAAAGGCAAAAAAATGCCTTGACGATGCGTTTATATTCGACACTGAACAAGGGGATTACTCTCTAATTGAAAAAGATTTTGATGTAATTGTTGCTTCAGAACTTATAGAGCATCTTTTTATGCCAGAATATTTTATAGAGAATATAAAAAAGGCGATGCATTCTGAAACAAGACTTATTATTACTACTCCTAATTTTCTGGTGTGGACGAACCGTCTGCGTATGCTTGTCGGACAATTCGAATACACTAAAAGCGGTTTTTTGGATGAAAGCCATATCCATTTTTTCACTTATTATTCTTTAAAAAAGATTATGAGAAATGCTGGATTTATTATTGAACAGGAAAATCATATCATGCACCACCGCATCCCAGAATGGCTTGGAAAGTTTCGTCCGAATCTTTTTGCTTTCCAGATTATTATTAAAGCGCGACTCAAATGAAAAAAGCGCCATGGGACATCTTTTTTGAGGAAAAGATTAAGAAGATATTCACGGAGAAAAAATCCGTGCTTGATATTGGAGGTGGATTACGTATTTTGAAGGAAAAAAATAATCGCTATGACAAGTCCAGAGAATGGATACGACCGTATCTGAAAAACGTTGAATATAAAATAATGGACCCAGTACCTGATTATCATCCAGACATCGTGGGCGATATCCATGCTTTGCCGTTTACAGATAATTCGCAGGATGCCATTATTTGTATAGCCGTACTGGAGCATGTTGAAAATCCAATAAAGGCAATGCAAGAGATGTATCGGGTTTTGAAACCTGGAGGTTATTGCTTTGTGTATGTACCATTTCTTTTCTATTATCATGCCGAAAAAGGATACTATAAAGATTATTGGCGGTTTACCAAAGATGCTGTTGAGATATTAGCTAAGGATTTTTCACATAAGGAAATAAATGCGGTTCGTGGGGCGACAGAAACATGGTTTAAAATAAGTCCACTAGGGAGATTTTCTTTTTTTAATATGTTTGCGCGAGTTATTGATAGAATATCCGGAAGAGATAAGAGTAAGCAAGTTAGCGGCTATAACATCTTTCTTATAAAATGAAATTAATATATATTGCAAATATTCGACTCCCAACAGAAAAAGCGCATGGTATCCAGATTATGGAAATGTGTGTGGCTTTTACGGGACAAGGCGTCTCTGTTGAACTTGTTATTCCGCAAAGAAAAAATATTCTTCTTGATGATCCTTTCGTGTATCATGATGTACCACGTGTTTTTTCTATCCATAAACTACCTACATTAGATTTTGTACGTTTTGGAAGGGTTGGTTTTTGGATATCGCTTATGTCTTTTATTATAAGTATCGCGGTTTATTCAGTGTTTAAAAAAGATGTTATTTTTTATACAAGGGATGAGGGTGTTGCGCTTAGCCTCCGTTTATTAGGTAAGCAGGTGGTTTGGGAAGGACATACTGGTCAAAGAAATTTCTTAGTACAGTTACTTTTGCGTTTGCAAATACCCCTTGTTGTCATTACAGAGGCTCTTAAAACTCTTTATATATCAATGGGTGCGACTCTCTCAAAAATAATTGTGGCACCAGATGGTGCTGATATTACACGCTTTAATATTAAAACTACGCAGACAGAGGCAAGAAACGAACTTGGTCTTCCTCTTGATAAAAAAATTGCACTATATAAAGGACATTTATACGAGCGAAAAGGTGCTCATACTCTTGCACGAGCTACGACATGTTTAAAAGAAAAAAATGTGATATGTGTCTTTATTGGGGGAACAGAAAGTGATATTGAATCATTTAAACAAGAATTTGGTAATCTAGAAAATGTTCTTATTTTAGGGAACAGGCCACGCAAGGAAACCCCTGTGTATCAAAGAGCGGCTGATGTTCTTATTATTCCTAATAGTGCCAAAGATGACGTTTCGAAACTATATACGTCCCCAATGAAACTTTTTGGATATATGGCAAGTGGAGTTCCATTTATCGCTTCTGATTTACCATCTCTTCGTGAAATAGTAAACGATACTCTCGCATATTTTTTTACTCCCGATGATCCTGAAAGTCTGTGCGATGCCATTATTAATGTTTTAGACAATTATGAGGATGCAAAGAAGAAGGCGGTGGAATCACTCGCGCTCGCTGAAAATTATTCTTGGCAGAAACGAGCCCAGAACATTATCGATTTTATCAAAATTCAGCTTTAACCCTTTTGTATGATTAAGGACACAGAATTTTATAATAGGGCAAGTGGTTCGTATAGTAAAGAAAGATACCTTAATTTATCAAACTCCTATACGCAATTTTTTTTTAAAAAAAGACTTTCTTTGACAATAAATGCA
>CAYVXI010000091.1:0-3791 GCA_964455595.1 uncultured Candidatus Saccharibacteria bacterium
CAGAATGAGCTATAAGCACATAACCAATCGCGAGTGAGAAAACGGCAACCAATACACCAAACACAAAAGAGTCAGAAACGATAAAATTCCAAAATACTAACTTGTCGGTAACTTCTGGTAAAAAACGTGGAATACTATCAAGTATAAATTTAGCACCAATAAGCATAATAACTACAACGCTCATTGCATTAGGAGACAGTGAAATGTTTTCAAATCGCGCATATACTCGCAAAACAAACACAAAGGAAAAAAGAATAAAAAACAAACCTATTTCGGCAACCGCTCCTGCTAACGGCACAATCACAATGGGAGAAGCAAGATATATAATGAATCCCATAGCAAGAACGAAAAAAAACATTGAAAATTCTGCAAGGCTTGCAGTGTGGCTTTTCCGCCACGCCATGTAGAAATATCTTCCCGTCCACAACGAGACAATCGCACAAAAAGAATAGATAAAAGTAGGAAACATGATAGTTATCTTTAATTATACCAAACTCCTATTATATTACAATTTATCCGAACCATTGACCTGAATAGGAAATATACGAGAAAGAAAGATTTTTTTAACAGGCAGATAAAGCGCCTGCCAGAATGTAAAAAATTCAGGAATGCCAAGCATATACGAAACTACACCATATGCTCCAAGACCAGCAATAAATGCGGCAATTCCTTGTATAAATATACCTGCAAATGTTTGCATATTTACAAAAAATGCCACGCCATGTAGCGTTATATACACGCCAACAGCCATAGCAAAAACAGCAATGTTTATTTTTATTAAAGATTGTACGATAGAATCTGAGTTGAATTTCGGAATGGTATATGAAAAAGTAAGATACAACCAGAAAAAATTTATGATACTTGAAGCAGAAAATGCTAAGGGTAAAGCAAGTATCGATATGTCAGAAATGTCTGATATTTTTAACATCTGTGCTACTGTATGCGCAAACATACCTCCCTGCCGCATAAGATCGAGAAAATAAAAACTAAAGAATATATTGATAAAAACAGAAAAGACATTTATAAATACAGGGGTTTTTGTATTATGAATAGCGTAAAATGCTCTGGTAAAAAGCGGTATAAGGCATTGTGCAAAAATAGATATCGCAAATGCGCCAAGTGCAGCTGCTGTTAGACGTGTGTTTTCCCACGAGAATTGACCATATCCTAATATAACACGAACAATTTGCGCACGTTCAAGAATAAGAAAAAGTGAAATAGGGATAACTAGATACAATATCTGATTGATGGTTAAATATAATTCCCGTAAAAATGTATCGGTATCTTTATTGGCCCATGCAATGGACAACATGGGAAATACAGCACTGACAAATGAAAGCGCGACAATGCCAATAGGAACATATTGTAAATCATTGGCAAAATTAAAAATAGCAATACTTCCTGCCGCTCCGGTAGATGCTATAGATGTGATAACAATAAAATTGAATTGATATGCAGCAAGACCAACGGTGCGCGGAAGAGATAATAATGCAATTTTGCGAAGGCCTTCGTGCGCAAAATCAAACGAAAAATGAAATCTAAATCCCGTTTTTAAAACAGGAATTACCTGTACTATAAGATGAAATAAAGCACCTAATACCACTCCCCATGCAAGTCCAGAAACACCAAATGGTTTTACAAAAAAAACAGCTCCAATAATAATACCAACGTTATACATAACAGGCGCCAAAGCAAAACTAAAGAACATTTTATATACTTGCAACATGTTACCGACAATATTGGAAATACCCAAAAGCACAGGGCTTAAGAACATGATTCTGGTTAATGTTACAGCTAGTTCTTTTTTTGTATCATCGAACCCAGGAGCAACTAATGAAATAAGTTGTGGCGCAAAAATAATAGCAAATAAACAACATATAATAAACACTACAAGAAATGCAGTCATTATGGTATTTGCTAGTTTCCATGCTTCTTTCTCATTGCGCGCAAGATATTCAGAAAACACCGGAATAAACACCGAACTTAAAATACCGATTATGAGAATGTTATACAAAAAATCAGGGATTCGAAATGCAGCAAAATACACATCAAGCGTGTCCCCTGCTCCAAACTCTCCTGCAAAAATACGGTTACGAACCAACCCTAAAAGTTTTGCAACTAATGAAAAAAAACTAATAGTTAGTGCCGCAGACAACACAACTTTGAACTCTCGATTGAGAATATTCTTGAATATCATTGTATCTGAGCGTTAAACATAAGATCTCGTGCAAACGCGCCAGAAAATTCCCCCGTAAATGGGTATGCATCAGAAATAGCAAATTGCTTTCCGTCAGGCACTATCAGTGAAAATTGAAATGTCCCGTGAGACCCCGGTTGTTTTTGAAAGACTGAGGTTACATTATCCTGCATATCCGAAAGAGAGAATGGTAATTTGTAATGGTATAAAAGTTTCGCGCCTTTACTTCCTGGTATTACATACGTACCATATACTGTTTTACTCGACTCTTCGAATATATCTACTTTGTTAATATGGTCAGAGCGTAGCATTGCTTCTGATGCATACACATCTTCATCGGGCATAAAACGTTCACTTACATAATCTATCTGCGGAACAATAGACTGTTCTGAACCACCTGACACCGCAATGAGTTGAGAACCTTTAGGAACATACAATTTTACATAATACTGCGAATCGTCTCCTGACTGCGAAGCATCATCGCCATGTCTTTGCAGTTGTACAGCAACGGTATTTATGATTTCGTTGTTTTCTGTAATATCCGTTTGAACAAAAATATCTTGAGTAAGTGGGTACGGAAGAATATCTTCATCAATATCGTATGCCGAAAACGCCACATAATTACTTTTGTCTGTGCTTAAAACACTTCCGTCCCAGCCGGCATCAACAACCATTTTCTCTAATTCTGTATCTTTAAACCAAACCATTACGTTTTTGCGTGAAAGCGCATCAGAAAACATATGGAACAACGAAGATGTATCATTTTCCGAAAGTAATGAAAGTTTTTTGAATAATAATGGGATTGTTTCATTTAATGCAGAAAGAGGTATTATTTTTTCTTTTTGTTTTTGAGTGTTCATTCGTAAGATTGAAAGTATAGTATCTGCATTAATATCTTTGAACGGTGGGGAAATAGAATCTGCTACACGAAAGAAATCAGCAAGAATCTCCTCATCAAGCACAACTACACCATCGACTTCACCTCCTCCTGATTTGCGATAAAAAGAAGCTACTTTATTGGCTGTAGTTGGGAAATCAAGAAACCAATTTGCGTTTCGCATACCCCATGAGGTGGTGCTGTTTTGTAATTGCACAGGAGGGATGGTTTTGGCTATAAGTTGCCCGTCTATATTATTTACGCTGTCAAAAGATATGTTTGTTATTGCACCGCCCGACAACGAAATAACTCCAACTGCATCAATATAACCGCCTGAAGCTCGTGGAATATTTGTATTCTGCAAGAGAACGAGAATTTTTTTTGATTGTTGTGGATCAAAAAGTTGTGCAAAAAAATCAACCGTGGGTACTATTTTGTCTTGCATTTCTAAAATAGCAGGAATGTCTGCAAAAGCGGCATTTACCTGATGCTGTTCTTCACTGGTCATTCCCTTCCACAGTCCTGGTTTTGTTATGCCTGCAAGTAATTCTTGTGCATCTTGTATTTCTTTTTTAACAATTCCCAACGTCACACCTGCTGACTGAACACCATTTTGACCAAGAAAAGAATCGGGAGTAAGTGAAATGAGTTGTTGATATGCACTGGTAAATTTCTTCACGGTATCCATAAATGTTCCTGTAATATCGGGGGTTGTTG
>CAYVXI010000092.1:0-2969 GCA_964455595.1 uncultured Candidatus Saccharibacteria bacterium
TGTCATTCTTTCAATGGCCGATACTTATATTTATCCGTATCACTTCATTTCGCTTTTGCCTATATTTGCTATATTCATAGCAGAACTCTTTTTCCGTCTCTCGCGGTTTTTTTTGCGCGGTTTTTCTTTACCGGTTCTAGTTATCATCTTCGTTTTTATATTTCAGATGCAGGTGTTTCCTGGCGAAATAGGGAAAAATTCGATTTTGGCTCGAATTATTTTTCCTTTCGCAGATATATCGCAGAGTGAACAATCGGGATTGTTTACTGCTTTAGGAAAAGAGGCAAGTCAATATGCCCCGCGCTCCTTTCAGGTCCGCTTTTACCGCGAACAATTTCCACAATTACGCGGAGACGGGAGAATATGGGTTCCGGCCTTTGACGCATTTTTTTATACATACTTAGAGAAAAAAACAGGAGTTTCCTTGGTTACCATGGGTTTCACAAAAGACGCATTCTATGCCTACAAGGTATTTGAATATACGCCACTTGGTGATGAAAATCAGCTTTTTCTTGTATGCCAAGCTGAAGTATCAAAAAATGACACAGGATGCTTTGAGTATTTTCACAAAGAAATTCAGGGTTATCATATAAAGCGGGATGTGTATCAGGCGAATGATATGAGTCTATACCTCATGGAAAAAATTTATCCGAGTTAGTTCTTGAGTAGTTATATTTGAGATTTGCTCCAAAGGGCTCTGCCATGCAACGATGTATTGTAATGGAACAAAGTTAGAACATGGCTGCTTAAGACTTGTCTTCAACATATGCAATATAAAAAAATATTTTTTCTCAGTATTATCTGCGGGCTCTGTTTTGTCGGTGCTTTTATGTTGTGGTTGTGGTCAGAAGCTGATTCAGGTATTTGCCGTAGGGCAGAAATGAATCGACAGCAATGCTTCGCAGAAGAAATAGAACAAATACTTGCGACAAACGGATTCTCTGCGGCATTTGATGCTTTAATTGTATTTTCAAAACAAGATGTGAATTTTGCAACAGCGTGCCATGGCAATGCTCACGAATTAGGAAATGCGGCATATTATCTCCATGCCAAAGGTGAAACGATTGAATACACGCCCAAAATGTCTTATTGTGGATACGGTTTTTTCCATGGTTTTATGGAGGCACTTTTAACTCAGACAGGAAATTTTGATGAGGCGGTTTCATTTTGCACATCGTTTGATACAAATTTTAAAAGTACTGTATCGGGGGGTAGAAACGCTTGTTTTCATGGCATTGGGCACGGCGCGGTTGATGGAAGCGACCCGAGAGCATGGGGCGACCCGTCGGCAATGATTAGCGAGGCAATGAAACTGTGCGCGCGACTTCCAGAAGAAAATAATGCGCGATATTTATGTGAAACAGGTGCATATAATTCACTAGAAATTCTTTCTCAAGATTCAAAGTATGGTCTTGAGATTATACCTGCCGACCCATATGCGTTCTGTAGCAATGAGCCTCGTTCACGCAGAGGGGGGTGCTATACAAATATGATTCCAGCCGTGCTTGTCTTGTTTCATAATGATTTTAAAAAGGCGATTGACTATATACTGCCGAGGATAACAAATCCCGATGACCCTACCATTGGCGATGTCAGAGTTGACGAAATGATAATACTTTCTTTATTTCATGAATTTATTCGCTTGTACTTTAATGATTCAAAAGAAATAATGAATGCGATAGAATTGTGTCGTGAGTTTTCAAGTGACCGACTGCATCTTGCCTGCATTCAGGGTCTTTCTGGTGGACACATGAAATATGACACTCCAGAATCTGCATATAGGAATTGGCGAGCATTGTGTGAACTTCCAGCGCTTCATGAGGATGAACGACAGGCCTGTTTTCAATACGTCTTAAACAGAATATCAATCTGGTATGAAAAGGATGAGGCAAAACTAATTTGTGAGTCAGTACCAAAACAATATAAAAATTATTGTCCTGCAAAGTTATTAAAAGCATAAAAAAATTGATTTGCGTGTCTATGTCCACAAAACAAACAACAATAATGATGCTTATTGGTCTAGGGGTTTCCTTTGCTTTTGTATTTGGTGCGCCACTTATCAAAAAGAATGATTTAAAACAATATGCCGAAGAGGTGCTGGAAAAATGTAAAGATGCGCCCCATCGTCCATCGTGTTTTGATAAAGAAATTCCAAAACTTATGGATTATATATCCATGGTAGACGCATTTGGCGTTGCAAAAATTATTACAGAAAAAGACAGGGAGTATACACACTGTCACGTTTTGGGACACTACTTAAGCGGACGGGAAACGGCCAAAGACCCGTCTAAGTGGAAAGACGTTGTAGCGCAATGTCCTACAACAATATGTAACAACGGGTGTCTTCACGGACCCCTCCTTACCCGTTTTAACAATGAAGTTTTAACCGAGGCTCAGTTAGAAGAAATAAAGCCAGATTTGAAAGATGCGTGTGAGCCGCGAGGAAAGTGGAATCCGCTTGAAGTAGAAATTTCAATGTGCTACCACGGAATGGGTCATTTAAATATGTTTATTACTGGCGCGGATATTAAAAAATCTGTTGAACTTTGCGCGCACGAGGGCACAAAAAAAGACGGGAGAAATTATGTTCAGACGTGCACACAAGGAGTATTTATGCAAATATATCAGCCGCTTGAACCGGAAGATTTTGCGTTAACGGAGCATCTCACGCAAACAAAAGACACTGTTTCAAAATTTTGCAGTCAATTTGAGGGAGAATCATGGGGAGCGTGTCGCAGAGAAAGTTGGGCTCTTTTTAGAAAAGAGTTAGAAAATCCAAAAGAAGCAAACAGATTTTGCTCTTACTCCAATGACCTGACAGAGCGAAGAAAATGTTTTAGCACCGTGATGAGTAATATAACAACAGTGTTGCTGCTTGGGCAAAGTGATATTAATAAATTTAAAATGTATTGCGATGGATTAGACAGTGATCAGATAGATTATTGTTATGGCGATGCCGCGATGCGTTT
>CAYVXI010000093.1:0-3158 GCA_964455595.1 uncultured Candidatus Saccharibacteria bacterium
TTACCAACACATCAGCTGGTAACTACAGCATTACAGTCAGTAATATCCAACTTGGTGTAGCAAACACAATCGGAGTGCTTACTACCTCGAAGTACATTACATTACGTCGGGATTCTACAAGCGGAACGGTTGTTGCCAAGAAAGGCTTTGGTACACAGGGAACGACAACGTTCGCTGACGTTACAACGTGGCCTACAACTTCTGCAGTAAGTGGAGATCAATCATTTGCATCATTTACCGTTGACGCCGTAGGCGGAACTGGTTATGTAGATGTGTATGTATTGGTTGACACGAATGATGCAGCAGCAACCAAGACAATCTCAACGACCATTGGTGGCGGTTCAAATACCGTTACATGGACAGATGGTGTTTCAGCTAACATCACTGGTTTGGATGGTACTCCAATTGCAGGAGCAACGGTTACCTACTAGTTAAGCTCAAATAGGCATATCGCTTGTGACGATATAGCCTCTCCCGCTCGCGGGAAAAGCACCAAAAACCCCAATGCTTAATTGCAAAGGGGTTTTTGGGGTTTTTGGTGTTTTTGGTGTTTTTGGTGTTTTTGTTTTCCAAAATCCCTATTTTCATTCACTTGGACGTTCCACGTCCAAGTGAATGTTTAGAGGTTCAACCTCTAAACATTGAATGGGGATATTATTCTCTCGTGCCCGTCGTTGCCAGATTGTAAATTAGTTTTTCTTGCAACACGTGAGTGCGCGTGTTAGCATATGAGCATATGACAACACAAAAAAATAAACGAAGTAGTATAACAAAAACAAGCGCGCACCAATTTAAGGTGATTATGGAACAGGACGAAGATGGATATTTCATCGCTTCCGTACCGGCTTTGCCAGGATGTCATACGCAAGCGCGGACTTTGTCTGAATTGAGAAAAAGGATTCGAGAAGCTATTGTGCTTTGTCTTGAAGTGGCAAAAAGCGATCCACAGTATCGTGGTGCTATTCGTTCGTTTTCTTATCAACCTGCATTTGTCGGTTTGGAAACAGTAAGTGTATGAGTGCTCGGCTACCTATGCTGAAAGCAAAAGACCTGATTCAGGTTCTTATACGGCTTGGATTTATTGAGGTACGGCGGAAAGGGTCGCATATATTTTTTAAGCACACGGATGGGCGTTTTACTCTTGTTCCAAAACACAATAGAGAGGATATTGGGCGTGGTCTTTTACGGCAAATCCTCCGTGAAATTAGGCTCTCACCGGAAGAATTCTTAAAGGCGTTGTAGAATTAAAATGAATTTTATCTCAGAAAATATTCTGGTAAAAACAAACAATGTTTAGAGGTTGAACCTCTAAACATTGTTTGACTCGCTGTTTTCATATGCTATACTGTCACTATATGAAACAGCAGAAGAAAAAAAACATCACGCTTGATGATCTCGCTCTTATGATGGGAAAGGGGTTTAATGCGGTGGATAAAAAGTTTGACGGGGTATACAAACGATTCGATGAGATGGATGAAAAGTTTGATGAAGTGGATGAAAAATTTGACGGGGTATACAAACGATTTGATGAGATGGATGAAAAAATAGATAATGTCCGCACCGAACTCAAGCATGATTTTAATATTTTGCAGACCGCGGTTGATGGCTATGCGAAGAAAGCGGATACGTATTTTCAGGAAATGGTGATGATGGCGCACAAAGTGGATAGAATGGAGCGTTGGATTTTACAGCTTGCCGAAAAGGCAGGAGTTCAATTAAAGGCCTAGAGAGCAATGCAATTTATTTTAGAAACAGGTCTTGTTAAAACAATAAAAGCCGGCTTGTATGCCGTTTTGTTTTTGCCTTTTTTTGTGGGTCCGTTGTTTTTTCCGTTTGCCACTTCTAAAGGGTTTGCGTTCCAGATTGTAATGGAATTTATTTTTGTTTTGTATTTGTTTGTTGCGTTCAAAAATCCAGTTTTTCGCCCAAAAAAGACAATACTATTGTATGCATTGTCTTTTTATTTTATATCTTTTTTTGTTTCAACATTATTAAGCACAGATGTATATCGTAGTTTTTTCGGTAATTACGAACGTATGTGGGGGTTCTTTCAGTTATTTCATTTCTTGTTATTTTTTATTGTCTGCACGAGCATCTTCAAAACAGCGCAGGAATGGAAGAGGTTAATTATTATTGCGCTTTCTGTAGGTTCGTTGGTGGTTGCAGGCGGTATATATCAATTTGTAAGCGCGCTGTCAGTCGGAGATGTTGCTCCGCGTATTTCTAGCACCATTGGTAACGCCGCGTATCTTGCGGGCTACCTGTTGTTTGTTCTTATGTTTTCCGTATTCTTTTTTTTCAAGCTCAAATTAGCATTAGGGTTTAAAAAATATGCCTCTGGCACGCTTGCTCTTGTGTCTTTTGTGGCGATATTATTGACCGCTACGCGTGGTGCATTAATTGCGCTTGGCGCGGCAATTCTATGGCTTGCAGTGCTTTCTTTGTTTATCAAAACAAATCGCCGGATAAAAATTGGCGCGGCGGTATTATTGGTTGTTGCCGTTTTGTCTTTAGGATGGTTGTTTGCATATGGGTCGCTGTTTGAAAAACCAGTGCGTATTTCACAAGACCACTATTATGAATTAAAGAATTTTGATGCGCCTACAACAGATAATGAACAAAAAATTGGTTTTGCGGACCGTCTCACGAAGTTTTCGCTATATGACCCCACAACACAGACGCGTTTTATCACATGGAAATCCGCGCTTTCAGGCGTTAAAGATAATCCGGTATTTGGCATTGGCCCCGAAAATTTCGTGCTTGCATTTAACGAACATTTTAACCCCGATTTCTATACATACGAAAAATATGAAATATGGTTCGACCGTTCGCACAACATCTTTGTAGATATTCTTGTAATGAACGGTATTGTGGGGATTTTGGCATATTTAGCTATATTTATAGCGTGTTTGTATTATGTGTTTTCTCTCTATAGAAAGGGGATAATGAGCCAATTACATTTCTTTTTATTTAACGCTTTTTTTGTTGCATATTTGGCACAGAATTTCTTTCTGTTTGATTCGTTCTCGGTGTTTCTCGGGTTTATTCTTGTCGTTGCGTATTTACATAATGTAGACAGTACAGAAGAAGGAAAACAAAAACATCATGCGAACTCTTATCAGGTGTATGGGATTGCGGTAGCAATGGTTAGCGTTGCT
>CAYVXI010000094.1:0-8615 GCA_964455595.1 uncultured Candidatus Saccharibacteria bacterium
GGGGGTGGTAGGGGTGGGGGCGGGGGTGGAGCAGGTTATGGTGGGGGCGGGGGCGGGGCGGGGTGGAGTTCGACTGTTGTTGATATGGGTGGGGGTGGGGGTGGTTCTTCTTATGCTCATCCATCTCTGTCTGCCCCGTCTGCTTCAGGAAGATCTATTCCAGTTTCCATAACCGGGAATTCTATTGACCTGAAAGCTGGTAATGGCGCTAGTATAACTATCTCTTGGGTTGATCCTGTCGCCCCCACCGTCACCTCCCCCACAGTTTCTGCTGTCACTTCAACTGGTGCAACATTGGGAGCAAACATCACATCAAATGGCGGGGGTGCAATTACCGCACGCGGTACGTGTTGGGGAACTACTGCTAATCCTGTGACAAACTGTCTCGCGGATGGTCTTACCGCAACAGGTATATTTACGCAAGCACGAACAGGCATGGCACCAGGTACTCCTTACTTCTATCGTGAGTATGCAACCAACAGTGCAGGTACTGGCTATTCTGCCGATGGGACATTTACTACAAGCGCTGTTACTCCCACCGTCACCTCGCCCACAGATACTGCTATCACTTCAAGTGGTGCAACGTTGGGAGCAAATATTACTTCTGATGGTGGGGGTGCAATTACCGCGCGCGGTACGTGTTGGGGAGCCACTGCTAATCCTGTGACAAACTGCGTTGTAGATGGTAGTATCGCAACCGGCGTGTTTACGCAAGCACGAACAGGTATGACGGCAGGTACTTTCTACTACTATCGTGGGTATGCCACAAACAGTGCTGGTACCGGTTATTCTGCAGATGGGACATTTACTACAAGCGTCGCTTTAGTCACCACTATCGGGGACGGCACGAATCCGGCAAGTGTTACGATCGCTCCTGGGTCTGGAATTGTCGATCTTAATTCTTTTACGTTAGTGACAAGTTCAGGGACAGATACTATGACTTCACCAATAACAGTAACACTGTCTGCAGGAACAAATGTAGGTTTAAGCGAAATAAGTATTACCGATAATGCTAATACCCCATTTGCTACTGTCGCAAATCCCGCAAGCAATGTTATTAATTTCATTCCTGGCATTGGCATACCAATATCCACAACACCAACAACATATAAAATTCGCATAACACCAAAAACCCATGCAAATATGCCAGCGGTACCAGGCGCAAATTATGCAGTTACTGGTACAATAACTGGCTTCACCAGCACTAACGCACAAGCAGGAACAGACACCTCAAGCGCAACTATTACCGTTGATAACTTGTCTCCTAATAACGTGACTGCAGCAAGCGCCACAGCAGGTAACGCCCAAACAACATTGAACTGGACTAATCCTGGTGCTGATTTTTCAAACGTACTGATTTTACGCGACACTGTTGTTGTTGCAAGTATTCCTGGTGAAGGATCTTCTCCTTTAGTAAGCACAAACTGTGGTGGAACATGTACAGTTGCATATACCGGAAGTGGTGCTTCATTTACGGACACGGGTTTAATCAACGGCACTACATATCATTACAAAATTTTCTCAAAAGATACCAACGGCAATTATTCAACACCGGGAACGGTTCCTGCGGGATCACCGACTACTCCTGTCTCTGTTCCAACAATTATTCTTTCAGCTAGTCCAACACCTGTTTTAAGTGGGAGCTCTTCCACGATTTCGTGGATAGCTACCAATGCAACACTGTGCTCCGCCACCACTCCTACAGGATGGACAGCAAGCACAGGAACAAACGGTTCTCAATCGGTAACTGTTACAAACGCAACCACGTATTCCATGTCCTGCACGGGTCCAGGAGGATCTGCATTAGGATCAGTGACTGTGTCAATTTCAACCCCTGTCTCTTACGCTGTTACTCAATCAGGATTAACCGATTTTCAAGGATGGGCATGGGGAAGCGATGTGATGGGATGGATAAGTTTTAACAGTATTAATTGTGATTCAGATGGTAATTTATGGATTGATGTTGCATGTGGTGGAACCAACAATTCTCTTGGCAAAGCAGCATATCCGTACAAAGTGTATGTGATAGGAACACTTCCTTGTTCCCCACCAACAGTAAGCACACCACAATCCAATTTTACCGACCGCTGTGCAGGACCATTTAGTCCCACAATTAGTTTTACGTATAAAGACAATCAACTAAATCCTTTAGCGCAATATACAATTCGTATTTACGATTCGGTAGGACCAACTCTTAAAGACACCTTTACCGTTACATATTGCGATTCAAATAATAATAATTTTATTGATGCAACCGTCGCGTGCGGCGGATTGGATAATGCCACCACTCCAATTATATATGATACTAACGGCACGCTTATTCATGCAGGGGGTTCACCTCCAGTTCCTAATCCTTCTACGGGAATTGGTGTAAATTACAGTTATTCGGGAGCAACAAAACTGGCATACGGACATTCGTATTATTACACCGTTACCGTGCAAAGCCAGTGTAATTTGAATTAGGACTCGTTTTCTGATAGAGTGCCCTCATGACTGAGACATTCTCTAAACAATTTGAAAAGTTTACTACACACGCAAAAAACGTGCTTTTGATGGCGTCTGCACGAGCTTTGGAAGCAGGTGAAAAAGAAGTTCATCCTACTCATTTACTGGATGCGCTCACTGTAGAAAAAGGGAGTCTTGCCTATAATATATTAAAGGTAAATATTGTAATAAAAACAAATCGGAAAGAAAAAAAAGCAAATACAAAACAAACTATTCTCTCGTTTAATCAGTCTGTACAAGATATTATCAAAAAGGCCGCAAGTATTGCCGCGTTCTATTCTCATAAATATATCGGAACAGAGCATTTGCTATTCGGTCTTGTTAAGCATTCTGCGCTTTTGGAAAAAGAAAAGAAATACAACAAAATAGTTCAACAGTTGGAATATATCTTACAATCCACTTCTCAATTTCAACATTTTAAAAAAGGACATAAACATATACTAACGCGAGCCAATAAAATAACAAAAAACACTAAAGACAGGAGACAAAAAACATTAGACGAATCTACAACATCCGAACAAATAGCACTGCAAGAAAAATTTCCTGCATTGTCGTATTTCTGCCGTAACCTTACGCAAAAAGCAAATCATAATCCATCGCACTTTTTTGGAAGAGAAAAAGAAATAGAACGGGTATTAAATACATTACTGAGAAAATCCAAGAACAATCCCCTAGTATTAGGCGAGGCAGGTGTTGGGAAAACAGCATTGGTAGAACATATAGCATTTGTAATAGCAGAAAGTAACGCTCCACATGAACTGCGTTCCAAAACAATATTTGCCTTGGATATGGGTCTTTTGGTTTCTGGTACCATGTATCGTGGCGAATTTGAATCGCGCCTGCAAGATATCTTTGAAGAAGCAAAAGACAAAGACGTTATTTTATTCATCGACGAGATTCACACTATCGTAGGCGCAGGAAGCGCATCAGGGTCATTGGATATGGCAAATATGCTGAAGCCCATTCTTGCATCAGGTGATATTCGGGTTATCGCATCAACCACCCCAGACGAATACCGTAATTCTATCGAACGCGACCCTGCATTATCCAGAAGATTTCAACCAATATGGTTACGCGAAGAAAACACCGACACTGTTTTGGCAATTGTTTCAAAATCTAAAACCGCATACGAAAAACATCACAATATTGTAATTTCTCCCGAAGCAATACAAGAAGCAATTTCTCTTTCAGATAAATACTTCCCTTCCAGAAAACAACCAGACAAGGCAATCGACGTACTTGATGAAGCATCATCAGCACTAATTCGCATGCTCATTCTTTCTGAACACGAAAAAGAACTGGCATCGCTAAGTCATGATTTACGAAACCTTGTTAATAAAAAAAATGCATTAGCGCGCGAAGCACAATACGAACAAGCCCTTATCTTAAAAGAAGCAGAAGAAGTATTATTAGGGCGCATAGCGTTCGTAAAAAGTCTATCTGAAAAGACAAAGCCGGTATTGCCTGTTTTGGAAGCACAAAATGTTCGCGATACGGTGTTTGCCATGCTGGGTAAAAAAACCATAGACGATACCGAAAGCATGCCAGACGTGGAAAAAGAACTCTCGGAAAAAATAATCGGGCAAAACGATGTAATGCATACCATTGGGCAAGTAATGAAACGCGCCCAAGCGGGGCTTCTGCCAAAAAACAGACCGCTGGCTTCGTTTTTGTTTCTTGGTCCATCGGGTGTTGGTAAAACGCAAACAGCAAAAGAACTTGCGCGAATTGTCTTTGGAGAATCGCATCAAGGATACGGACAAGAAATTTCCAGTTTTATCCGTGTAGATATGTCGGAATTTTCCGAACCACACAGCATATCGCGACTTGTGGGAGCACCTCCTGGCTATGTTGGCTTTGAACAAGGCGGTTCATTAACAGAAAAAGTAAAACACAACCCTTATTCATTGGTATTATTGGATGAAATTGAAAAAGCTCATCCACAAATTTTTAACGTTTTACTTTCCATGTTAGATGAAGGAATGATAACTGATTCATTCGGTAAAAATATTAGTTTCAAAAATACCCTTATCATTCTGACTTCAAATATAGGAAGCGAAGAATTTAACAAACAAGCTTTGGGATTTTTTGGATCGCATCAATCAACCGCACTGACAAAATACGAAGCAACGAAGAAAAACGTCATGACATCGCTGAAAGAAATAATGCGTCCGGAGCTTCTGAACCGTATAGACCATATCCTGACGTTTATGCCGTTGGACATATCTGCGCTTGAACACATTGCAAAAATGCAATTAGAAAATCTTGCGCAACGCGTAGAAAAAGAAAAAGGCATTACACTTATATGGAATGCAAAAATACCTCTTTATATTGCCGAAAAATCTCAAAGCCCAAATGAAGGCGCGCGTCTTGTGGGGCGTGTTATTGCAGAGCATATCGAATCTCCTTTGGCATCGCTTATAGTAAACAAAAAAGTATCACAAGGTGACACGGTTTCTGTAACCATTAAAGGCACACTACTTGCCGTTTCAAAGAAATAAAATAATTACTTTTTTTCTAGACCTTCTTTTCCCTGCCTACTGTGTGGGGTGTAAAAAAGAAGGTTCTTTTTTGTGCGATTCATGTAAAGCAACTATTGTTATAAAACGCATCCCTGAACATCTACCCAATAAATTTGGAATCAAAACACTGTACTGCGCAACGTATTATCATACGCCCATTATTCGCGACCTTATTGCGCGCTACAAATATGAATTTGCAAAAGACATTGCGCCTCTTGCAACTGATCTACTTGAAAAGCATCTACACTTTACACATTTTCAAAAAAACCAAAACCATATCATTATCCCCGTTCCACTACATAGTAAACGAGAAAGCTGGCGAGGATTCAATCAAGCAAATCTCATTGCTCAAGATTTGGCACAACGCCTTGATATTCCATTTCATTCAGATATTCTTGCACGAATAAAAAACACAACACCTCAGATTAAAATGAATAATCGTATACAACGCTTAGAAAATATAAAAGGGGCATTTGTATGTAAAGATGCGGAAACGATACGTGGAAAAACAGTTATTCTGGTTGATGACGTTACAACTACGGGTGGAACGCTTTCAGAATGCGCAAAAATCCTGAAACAATCAGGAGCAAAATCGGTTATTGCCATTGTTGTTGCATCATAAGGGTGCAGGATTGTATTCGAATTCTTGCACCTTAAGTTGCAAAACGCCTGTGTATATGGTATTTTAAGCCCATTGTACGTTTCATTTGTTATAATGGAGAGGTGTCTGAGCGGTCTAAAGAGATAGCTTGCCCCGAAACAGGGCGGTGGGGTGGCCGAGTGGTTTAAGGCGATAGTCTTGAAAACTATTGTGGGTGAAAGCCCACCGCGAGTTCGAATCTCGCCCCCACCGCCCTGGAACGGGATCCCGCCTTCCAGATATTTTCAAATTTGTGGCGGGAAAAATCATCAATGAGAGCAATCCCGCCAAGGCGGGATTGCTCTCGGTAACTAAATCAAAGATTTAGACCGAGAGGGAAGAATCTCGCCCTCTCCGCCAAAATTGCCAAAGCGCTCGATGTTAGTGTGGATGAATTAATAAAGAAATAGCTATGGAAAATTTGATTATTGGAAGCATTCTGAGACTTGCTAAAAATGATGCGAATAAGTTTGTGAGAGTAAACGGCCAAAATAGTTTACGTCCGCCACTGTATAATGCAGAGAGCTATGTTGATGATGTGGTAAAAGATAAATATTTTGCTGCGCTAGCAATTGTGCGCCACTACCTAAAATTGACGAGTGATGCATACTGGTCTGGGGTTGGTGCATTTAACATCGATCTCTTTATGCTGACTCCAAGTGCTTCATCTCCAATGGGACCAGGATCTGACTCTGAAGTGATACGTATCCAATTTGGTAAATACCACACCAACCTTACCGATTCATCACAATTTGGTTTTGAGCCACTTATGTTTCATCTCGATAAGGCATACTGCTATTTACCATCAATGAGAGGTGAGGACCCTGACGCTCGACACCTGAACCAGTTTTTTCACTGTGAAGCAGAAATAATTGGAACACTCGATGAATTATTGCCATCTATTGAACACTATGTACAGGCACTTGCAAGGACATTTATAGCGCTCATGCCAATCATAGAGCTCATGAGTATTGATTTCTCAAAAACAGAACAGGCATTGCAAAATATCGTCAATGCCAAGAGTTTCAACAAAAAGATTTTCGACGAAGTATATCCGTGGCTACAAAAAGATTCTTCATTCCACTCGGTAAGTCACTTTGGAAGAAATATTACCACCAGCGGCGAAGTTGCACTTGTTCAAGCGATGGGAGAAGGTTTACCAATGTGGCTTTGTAATTACGACAGGAACACCGTTCCGTTTTATCAAAAACCAAATCCTGTAAATACAAACTCTGTCATAAATGCAGACCTGTTATTTGCACCAATTGTCGAGGGCGGTTTTGGTGGAGAAATTGTAGGCTCTGGACAACGACAGGATAACTCTGAAGAAATTGCTGAGTCACTCAAAAAACAAGAAGTCGATAGCGAACCTTATGCGTGGTACATCAATCTTCGCAAACAACCGAACTACAAAACAACATCTGGTTTTGGATTGGGGATAGAAAGATTTATTGCTTGGGCACTTGGATATTCTGACATTAAAGATGTTATCCATTACCCAAGGCTTAAAAATATTAAGACACTACCATAACTATGAAAAAAGAAATTTTTGATTCATTTTTTGACCAATATGCGAAAACCGTTGATAAGGCGGCTGGTGTAAGTGCGTTTTGGAGATTGTCAGATGAAATTATTATAGAAATAATCAAACGTGAGATTGCTCCATATTGTACAAATTCTTCACTCACAATGGATGCTGGTGGTGGCACCGGAAGATGGGCAATAAAATTGAGTGGTGTTTTGAAAGGGAAGCTTGTTGTATTCGATCGTTCGAAAGATATGCTTGAGAAAGCATTAAAAAATATCGGTAAGAGCAACGTGTCTGATCGCATTAGCATAGTAGAGGGAGACCTAACTCAGATGTATGATTTCCCAGACAATAGCGTTGACAATATTGTGAGCATTTATAGTCCACTTAGTTTTATCTATGAACAAGATAAGGCAGCGAAAGAACTATTTCGTATTTTAAAGCCAGGAGGTCGTATGCTAATAATGAGTCATGGCTACCATAATGCATTGGCTTCCAAAATAAATAACTATCGAGCTGGTGCAGAAGAATTACAAAAACTTGCAAACAAACAGATGGTAAAATGGGCGCCCCATGTACCAGAATTGGTGACTCATTCAAAAGAGTCTATAGAAAAACTTTTTTCAGACGTAGGATTTCATATACAAAAAACGTATGGCGTGCCTGTATTTGTTCAGCCTGGTCCAGAAGACTTTGATCCAGAAAACGAAAAGAAGAGTGCCGTGAGCGAATACCTTGAAAATCCTGATGTATTCAAATCTGTATTTGAAATTGAAATGATATTTAATGCTGACGAGACAGTGGCAAATCGAGGCATGAACATGTTCATGCTTGCAGAAAAGAAATAACATGAAAACAAATGAACTTGTAGAACAATATCCTTGGCTTGCGAAGGTGAATGCCGTTGAAGATTACCTTCCACCAGAATATTACCAACACCTACTAAAACCATATACCTTTGGGGGGGTGCCGGATCTTTCATTGCTTGAAAAGTTTTTATACAATAAAAGACCTTCAAAAGTACTGGAATTAGGTTGCGGTAGTGGCAGGGCCTCATGCATTGCGGTTTCGACAATACCTACCGCAGATTACACTTTTTCAGATCTCAGCTATAGAATGCTTGAAGCGGCAAAACAACATTTACCAAAAAACTCGTCTTTTATTGTTTCCGATGCGGTCGAGTATATGGAAAACGCCAAGGATGTATACGAGCTTGTATATACACTCTGGAGTTTTTCGCATTCAACACATCAACATATCCATCGTTTAGGCATAGAAAAAGCAGGTGATTATATTTCTTTTGTTATTAAAAAGTTTATTCGGGAGAACATGGTTAAAGATGGATCATTTTTCTTGATACATTTTGACTCACTCTCGCAAGAGCAAAGTATCTTAATGAGACAATGGAAGCAAGTGTTTC
>CAYVXI010000095.1:0-2741 GCA_964455595.1 uncultured Candidatus Saccharibacteria bacterium
GATACCATCTATTTATCTCCTAAATTTTATTTTGACAACTTACGATCCATTAACTGGGATGAATGTTTTGAGCTTGTAAAAATGTATGACAATACACAATTGATAAAGCGAGTCGCTACCTACCAAAAATTCACCCACTAAAATGCTCAATAAAGAAAAACACCAGCTCATCATGGGACAGATTCTTCGAGATATATACTTGAATACTTCCATCTCGTCCCTTATTGGATTCAAAGGTGGCACCTGTGCCTACTTTTTTTATGGCCTAACCAGATTTTCTGTCGACCTGGACTTCGATCTATTTTCTAACGATGAAGCTACACAAAAGCTGGTATACGAAAAGATTGGTGGCATACTCCGAACACATGGAGAGGTTAAAGATAATTATATAAAACGAAACACTGTTTTCTTCTTGCTCTCTTATGGCGATGCAGATCACAACGTCAAAGTTGAGGTGAATGTGAGGATCCTTATGCCGGATATCAAAGAGCATTACGAAATGAAAGAATATCTTGGAATTTCTATGCTTGTTGGTAAGAAAGATTATCTTTTTGCAAGCAAATTGGCGGCTCTGACTACCAGAAACGAAACAGCTATGCGTGATATTTACGATGTCTGGTTCTTTGGCACAAATCACTGGGATATAAATGCCGAGGTGATTAAAACTCGAACCGGCAAGACCATCAAAGAACATATGGCTGATTGTATTCCTGTTATTGAAGGGGTCAAAGACAATGAAATTTTACGAGGACTGGCAGAACTGTTACCGGGCGAAAAGGAAAAGGCTTGGGTTAAAAACAATTTAAGAAAGGAAGCAGTTTTCTTGCTTAAGAACTATCAATTGGTATTAAAATAAATGTTTTTACGCGATGAGGAATAAAGAACGAAGGCAACACATAAATGATTCTTTTGGTGAAGTATTATGTTGAAAATGACAAGCAAAAGGAAGAGTTTTGTAAAACTATGCCGGAGAAATATAATGGGGAATGTACGAGGAAATTGAATTGATGCGAATTTCTTTCAAGAAAATAATCATTTTTGTAATTTTATCGATTGCGTCCGGGATTGTTTTAGTTGTACTACGCAATCAACCCTATACATTTAATGCGAGGGAAGAATTACAAGAACTCAGTATAAGTGGAGCAGAAACATTTCCACTGCTACGCAATAATCTTGATAGTATTATTGCGCGTGGCGGTATTCGGGGAATGATGGATGTATTACGTATAGCTTGGAAGGACAAACGTATTTCCATAAACCAATGCCATACCATTCTCCACCTCGTCGGCCATAAAGCGTATCATTTTTTTGCGTATGACCTGGAGCGCATTGCCGCTGAAGATATAAAGCTTTGTGGAAGCGCATATCATCATGGAGTTGAGGCAGAAATTGTAACGGTACAGGATGTTCTTCCAGCAATTCGAGAAGAGTTGTTTCGATATTGTAAATTGGTTGGGCATTCTGTTGCGTGTTTTCACGGTGCGGGACATGCATTTATGGGGCGTAGCCTTGATACATCCGCTTCTCTACAAGCATGTGACGCTTTGTCTGGCGGGCCGCAAACAGACCTCATGGAGTGTTATAAGGGGGTGTTCAGCGAAACCGCATTTCAGATTGCAGGTATAGATGGCGATACGGGGCTTTCTGTTTCGGGTGGACCGCAAATAAAATTTGAATATACTCACCCATTGGATTTTTGCCAAACGCTTGAGGATCGTTATCAGAGTGCATGTGCATTGCAATTAAGTCGAGTGGCATTCGGTAGGTTTGACAGAGAGGGGATACTTCAGCAGTGCATGAATCCCGTGTATTCTGATGTTTTACAGATGGGTTGTATTCAAAATGCGGCTGCCATTTTTGGACAAGCTGATTTGTCACAATATGGCCGTGTTGATATACCTGATATCGTTTTTTCCATTCCTAAAAAATTCCGTGAAGCATACATTTTGGGAATAGGGCAAGAGTACGGCGCGTTTATTTCGAGTGGGGGGCGACTAGATATCTTTGTAATATGTTCAGAATTTGTGGAAAGTGCGGACAGAAATTTTTGTGAGAACGTTATGGAGCAGAACAGCTAATCTTGCTGCAAAAGGTTCTCAATTGAGTGATTTCAGCGCTTCTTGAAATAATTTTTTGGAAGGACTCAGCTCGATAGTTTTTTCAAACATTTGTTTTGCTTCTTCCTTTCGCCCCGTTTCCTTATACACAACACCAAGTCCATAATACGCTTCGTCTTTCGGCCTAATCCGCTCTATGAAATCCATAAACGCCTTTTCCGCCTCCGTATAGCGTTTCATGTTATAATATAACCACCCGAGACCGAGGTATGCTTCACTGCGCGGATTTATAGACAGAACTTTTTTGAACATCTCCTCTGATTCTTCATATCGTTTTTGGGTACGGTATAAGTCCGCAAGCCCCATGTAATGAAAATCGTTAGAAGGGTCCAGGTCCACAGCTTTTTTGAAAGCTGTTCCTGCTTTATCTAATCGGTTTGTTTCTATGTACAGATAGCCAAGACCGTAACTATATGCCATAGAGTTTTTCGGGTTAATCTCCAGAGCTTTCTTCAGTGCTGCTTCAGCATCTTCATATCTTCCCGCATTGCGATAGAGCTTGCCAAGCTCCGTATAGATCGTATCGTCGTTCGGATTAAGCGCGAGAACTTTTTTGTATACCGCTTCGGATTCATCATATTCCCCGCGATAGCGATGGGTATGAGCAAGTTTCATGAGAGCACC
>CAYVXI010000096.1:0-4004 GCA_964455595.1 uncultured Candidatus Saccharibacteria bacterium
GGGTTTTTGTTTTATTATTTGAAGGGGAATTAATAGACTAGGCACTCTTTATGTTTCATTCCTCTGATCCATTGGGGATCATCAGAAAAATAAAGATGCTTTAATGAAAGCAGGCTCATTTCTTTGAAACTTTCGGGATAAACTTCGATTTCAGCGTGACCGCTATCGACAATCCACGGCGGATTGTGTTTATACAGATTACGTTTTACAGCATCAATTATCGATCGCTGTTTTGGAGATACATTCTTTCCACTTCCACTAAAACAATTTTTCATGCATCATCCCCTTTCTCTGTTTGATTAAATGTACAAATTATCTTACTGAACCAAAAAAATGGCTAAGTGACAGATATAATACTACATATTACGTAAAATTGCAAGGGGGTCTTGTAATTTTAATGAAACTATGCTATTATTGCGACTTCCTTGTAAATCTAGGGTTTATAAGGGTTGGAGAAGGTACCATTGGGTACTTTTATGTTTAAATAGCACATTAAAAAGGGAAAAGTTCATGATAGACAATGTCTTGAGAATTCGTATGGGTCAACGTTTTCACCCTAACCCAACCATCAGAGGCAGTAAAATAGCGACGGCAGCATTGTTGATTATACAACACGCCGACCTAAGCATTTCTTATGGGATAGGAATTCTCTATCCCGACACACATCATTTGTACTTTGCAGAACTGAAAACAAAAGATCTTCAGACGATTTGCCACAGTCTCTATGCTGCTTCAAAAATGCATTTTTTATGTGATAATGCTATCAAAAAGATATGCGCAATTGCAGACAAATCAGTAACCCTTGACGATCCACACGAGGATATCGGCTATATCATGTATGGCCATACAGCAGAATCTCTGCGAAAAAAAATCCTTTCACGGAAAATAGAAGATGATGATATTCAAAAAATCATCAAGCGGTTTCAGGTCTGGAATCTGGAAATACATGACCCAAACGCAAAAAAATCTGTACCGCGTGAAAGTGTTCCTCGCACGTTTAGCAGGACACGAATACATCCTGCAAACGAACAATTGCTAGGCACTCTAGCAACTGCCTGACAATCAGGCACATAAAACAACCCCCGTCACTAATGGCGGGGGCTTTTTTTATTCAAAATACACATTATATAAATTTAACACACCATACACTAGAAATGTTGAGATGTCATCTGTTCGCCAATTCTATATATTGATTCGCGGATAAGTCTGTTTTTAAATTCAGAACGCCTGTCTTTTTCCCATGCACCTGAAGCTGCAACATTACTTGCGGAAATCCATCCGTTTTTAACTAAATAATCTACTGTAGAATGAACAGCGCCATCACGCAAAACATATCCATCATTGATATTCTTATATGATTTATCATTCAGTATGATTTCATGTCCATCTTTTGTGATAATTTTTAATTCCACATCGGCAATAACAGCTGGAACTATTTGTTCTCCTTCTTCGACAATCTTCTGTGAAACCAAAATATGCGCTATAGTTATTTCTTGAATGTTCGGATGTTTGTGCTTTAACTCATTGAAATAATCCTGATATTCTTCTTGATACTTCGGCAATTCTTGTTTTGCTAAATCGGTATCTGCTTTGAATATTTCTGAACCTATAATTTTTTTCATATTCTCTTCTGAAATTTCGTGACCAGTGAGTGGAGCAGCTTCAGAAGGTGTACCACCTATAGTCGATCCAATTAAAAGTGCAACGAGAACAACAGTCTGTCTTAACAAGTCTCTGATTGGTGATTGTTTTATACCTTTAACGTGTGTATTAAATTTTTCTACATCAGCACCTTTTGACTCCAAGTATTCTTTTAAGATTTCTACAATCTCTTCCGCATCACCTGCTTCTTTTACTCGATTCCAATCAAACCCTTCAAGCGAAAGACCGTTTAAATGCAATTCTTCTAACATGGCATCGGCAAAACTCTGGGATTCCGTGCTTGTTTCCGTGCTAAAAGAAACTTCTTCTTTTTTTGAGGCAAGTTCTTGAAACATCCATGCTTTATCTTCGGTAAGTTTTGATTCATTATTAATTGCATCTATAGGTGTTTCTGGATCGTTTCCCTCAAAGTTTTTTTTGCTGTTTTCCATATATAATCAGTTATTTTTATACTGAAAGCATAGCAAAATATATATATTATTACAATTAAACAATCAAAGTAACGTTTATTAGACATTGATATTTGAGCGTTTTTTATACTATACTATGTTAGTTATATTTTGTTGTTTAACAATTTAAAGATTGTTATGAGGTTGCTTAAAATGATTCGGGGGGGTTGACGCACAGCATGAGCATGTATATTGACTGAAGATACTACTTTAAATGAAGGAGTGTTTCGATGGAAAATACAAAGATTATTGTTCTCCTTGGTTTTCTTTCGGTTATTACTGGCTCTGCTTTGTTTATTTTTAATCCCGTGGCAAATACTGCGCAAGAAATTAGTAACACGAACGAACTTGGATTTATTAATTTTATAGGGATTATTCTTATGTTCATTTGATTCTATTTCGTGCTTGTTCTGCTTCTGCGCCTAAAACAAAAAAGAAAGAATGATATCAGTAAAAAACCCAGCCGATTTAAACGGACTGGGTGTTTTTTTTTAAGATTTCCCTGACAGAAAACATCATTTATTAAAAAAACCCAGCCAATTAGATTGGCTGGGGGTACCGCAGTGCAGTTTAGTTTAGAAATGAAATTACAACCAGTAGCGGATGTTCACTGTCGTCATCGTTACCCTTTTGATGTGGAAATAGTCCACACCAACGTCGGCCTTGTCAGTGAACTTGTAGTTGACCCCGACACTCGCCATCGGTGCTGTCCCTTTGTCGTACTCATTGTATGCAAGGTAGAGACCGCTGTTATCCACCGAGATTTTATCCACGACGGTTGCTTTCCAGCGATAAACACCAATCCTGCCAATAACGCCAATCCTTTCCGTCAGTGGATATTCGCCGCTGATTGCAAGGCGGAGTGCCGATGCTTCACCATCGCGATCAAGCCTGATATTGGTGGCATAATTTCCAGGATTGACGGTCGTTACAGGCACCGCGTAGGATCCGCCGGGATAGCTGTAGGTTGTGCCATTTACGACGTATGACGCACTATTGAGAATAATGGTATTCCCACCAATAATGATGGGTCCGCCGTTAATGCTCGTTACTTGCGTCCTTGTTTTCATTTTGACACCACGAGTATATGAGACGTCAGCGCAGAAATACTTATTGATACAGTACCCCACGCCGAGCTCATTATTCGTGCTCTTGCCGTCAGCACTATAATTGGCCGTGACTCCGGATGAACCAAGAAGGTCGCGCTCCGGTTTAGAAGGTTTCAACCCGCTATATTTGAAGGTGCTGACACCGGCGGTGACATACACACCTTCTGTTGCGGCATAACCGTGGTATGGTGCAACCATCGCGACCACAAGGACCAAACAAACGATACTATATTTCATTTTTGACTCCTATGTACAAGCAAGGAAAGTACCTTGCGCTGGCTGGACACTATCACGATATCATGTATAAATCAATAGTATATGTTAATGCAAGGTAGACTATTGACATTTTAGCTAAAAGTATGCTATAATATACAAGTTATATTATGTTGTTTAACAATTTGATAGGAGGCCGAAATGGCAATGGCACGCACTTTGAAAGCAGCAAATCTGCAGATTGCGGCACTAAAGGCCGAGGTAAAGGAGTTGCAAAAGCTTACTTTGGATGGGCTAACCGGGCTGATGCAAAGAAGGGTGTTTCAGGGGCTTGTAGAAAAGGAGATTCTCCGTTGCAAGCGCACAGGAAAGCCTTTTTCTTTGTTCGTTATTGATCTAAATTATTTAAAAACGGTCAATGACAGGTATGGGCATCTCGCCGGTGACGCAATGATCGTAGCATTTGTAAAACTTCTCACGCAATCTTTGCGGGAGGGCGACGTACTTGCACGCACTGGAGGAGATGAATTTATGGTTTTCCTCCCGGACCAGAGTTCAAAACATGCGCTCA
>CAYVXI010000097.1:0-6546 GCA_964455595.1 uncultured Candidatus Saccharibacteria bacterium
GATTATTATTGAAATGAGTTCTATATTACGCCTGTTGCATCAACTGTGCAAACTCTTCTTTTTCAATGGTTTCTTTCTCGATAAGCCGCCGCGCTATCTGGTCCAGCTTCGCCCGCTTTTCCTTGATTATCTTTTTGGCGACTTCATGGGCTTCGGCGATGATCCGGGCGATTTCTTTGTCTATCTCATATGCCATCGTTTCGGAATAATTCCGGCTTTCGTGAATTTCCTTGCCCAGGAAAATCATCTCTTCTTTATGGCCGTACGTTACGGGGCCGAGTCTATCAGACATGCCAAACTGCGTTATTAACTGACGTGCTAATCCAGTTGCTTTCTGTAAATCATTTGATGCTCCTGTTGTTAGCTCGTGAAACACACTTATTTCTGCGGTATACCCCCCCAACATTACGGATAAGTCATTGATAAATTCGGTCTTGGTATGCAAATGACGGTCTTCGATGGGTAATTTTAATGTATACCCGCCAGCACGTCCACGCGAGATGATTGATATTTTATGTACCGGATCAGTACCAGGAAGCGATGCAGCAACTAACGCATGACCTGCTTCGTGATATGCTGTTATTTCTTTTTCTTTTGATGACAAAATATGACTCTTACGTTCGGGGCCTAACATTACTTTTTCGATAGCCTCTAATAAATGTACTTGCGCAATAACAGTTTCATTCTTACGCGCAGCTAAAATAGCGCCTTCATTCATTATGTTTGCCAAATCGGCTCCGGAAAATCCCGGTGTACGTTCTGCTACAGCGCGCAAATTCACATCGGGTGTAAACGGTTTTCCTTTTGAATGAATTTTAAGAATCTGTTCTCGATCATTAATATCTGGTTCATCTAAAGTTACATGACGATCGAAGCGTCCCGGACGCAACAATGCCGGGTCCAAAATATCGGGGCGATTGGTTGCTGCAATAACAATAACCTGTGTTTCACGTTCAAACCCATCCATTTCCACCAAAATCTGATTTAAAGTCTGTTCACGTTCATCGTGTCCACCTCCTAATCCTGCGCCACGATGACGTCCAATGGCATCCATTTCATCAATGAATAAAATTGATGGTGAGTTTTTCTTTGCGGTCTGAAATGTATCTCGTACGCGCGATGCACCAACTCCCACAAACATTTCCACAAATTCAGAACCTGAAATATGAAAGAATGGCACACCAGCTTCACCTGCTACAGCGCGTGCCAATAATGTCTTACCCGTGCCTGGAGGCCCCATTAATAATACGCCTCGAGGAATTTTTGCACCAATATCCAAGAATTTCTTTGGATTACGCAAAAAATCAACAATCTCATGTAATTCTTCTTTTGCTTCTTTTAAACCAGCCACATCAGCAAAAGTAACCTTTTCGGTTGGAGATGCCATTTTGGCCTTTGATTTAATAAACGAAAAAGCTTGCATGGAACCTTTTTGCGCCTGCTTAAACATAAACCAAATGAGAACGCCTATTAAAATAAACGGTATTAGGAACGGGAAAACAACACTCGCCCAAAACAAAAACCCAGAAGGTTCTTTGATGGCGATGTTTACTGTACGTAACTTTTCCGGATCAACGCCATAATTAGTTAATGATTCTGTTAAAGATGCTTCGCTTTCTTTTTTTGCAGTCTCTTTTTTATCTCCTTCTTTCAGAGTAATATTAAGCGTGTTACTTTCGACAGAGATTTCTGACACTTTTTGGTCATTCACCTGTGTCGCAAGCTGAGAAAGAGTCACTTCTTCTATTTTGTCAGAAGGTACCCGTAAAACAGAGAACAAAGAAGATATAAAGATAAAAACTAAAACAGCAATAAGAATATTTTTCGTGAATGTTTTCATATACCCCGTATTCTATAGGGATTTTAACGAATTTACAAGCCCAGTTAGAATCTTATGCTGTTTGGTTCTATAGCTTCCATTGTTAATGGATAAACCCCGTCAAAAGTCGCGAACATGATAGAATTATCTGCTTCTCAAAAAAGAGCGTCCGCGACTTCTAACGGGTCAAGTCCTCAACCCAACAGTGATTTATACAAAAAGACCCCGCTCTTGCAGGGTCTTTTTGTCTTATTCGGCTTTTGTTTCTTCTGGCTGTTTTTCTTCAATTTTTTCTGGCTTTTTCGTATGCAAAGTTTTTTTGCTTTCGGCACCAAACCCCAATGCCATACGATGATCTTTTACAGAAATTGACTGAACATTGAAATCATATGATTTACCAATCACTACTTTTTCTTTCATAGTCTCTTCATTTCCAAATTCCGAGATATGACACAATCCTTGAATGTCTGTGTCTAACCGAACAAAGACACCAAACGGGTTCATCTTAGTGACAACTCCTTTCACTGCATCACCTTTTTTAAATTGTGTTTCGATATTTTCCCATGGATCTTGCTTCAATGCTTTCAATGACAAAGATATCTTATCCCCTTCCAGAGAAATTATCTTTGCCTGTACCTTGTCTCCGACTGACAAAATATCGGATGGATTTTCAATAAGCTGCCAATCCAATTCTGAGATATGTGCCAAACCTTCCAAATTACCCGATTGTCCGTCTTCGGTCTGTGTTGAGAATTTTACAAATACACCAAAATTAACCACGCCTGACACTTCTCCGTCTACAACATCACCTACTTTAAATGAATCAAGTAATTTTTTAAAGTCATTATCATTAGCTTCTTTTTCGGAAATGATAAGTTTACCTTCTTCTTGATTCATATCTAAAATCTTTACGCTGAATTTGGTACCAACAAATTTGGTAAGTTCCTGAAAAATCTTTGATTTATCTCCCCCGTCTACGCGTGGGTAGTTTTTCATAGAGAGCTGAGATACTGGTAAGAACGCCATCACACCATTTATTTCTGCCATAAGACCACCTTTGTTTGCTTCTTTAATAGTCACATCGATAAGCTCGCCGCTTTTCATTTTTGCAATAATATCATCCCATGCGCGAGTATACCCTGCTTCTTTCAAAGACAATTCGATAAAACCACGTTCATTTTCCAATTCCACCACTTTAGCAGAAATGGGGTCTCCCTGTTTTAAATGTTTAACAATTTCCAATGCTTCGCGGAATTCTCTTCCATATACAATACCTGTTCCTAATACACCAAAATCCGCGTATAAAGTTGCGTTTTCTTTATTGATAACAACGCCGTTGATTACATCTCCAATTTTAGGCAGTTGACCAAAACCCGATTTTAACATGTCTTCCATGACTGATTTTGGCTTTGGGGTTTGATTCTGCACTGTTTGTGATTCGTTTTGCATACAATTAATAATAATGCGAACCTCTTATAATAATAACTCGTAATGTGACCGAGAGATATTGTTAAGAGAGACTCTGGGTTAATGATAATTTGCTTACTATATAGGAGTTTTTAGCAGTTGGCAAGGTATTGACTTTTTAACATTTTTATAGTATATAGTAGTTAACGATGGTTATTCTGATCATTGACAACTTAATACGAAAAGGAGACTGAAATGACAACATCTAATAACAGAAAAGGTAAAGGAGCTACTCAAGCGGTACTTGAGGGTAAAGTACGTCCTTTGAATATTTTGATTCAGGCTTTACAAGGCGAAAACAAAGAGATTGTGGATGATTTTATTGGGGCGTGGCAACGAAAGAAAGGGGAACAGCTCATTTCAACACGCAATATTATCAAAACAGCTGGCGTGATAGCAGGATATGCTGCATACCAACATATAGATCCATGGCCAAATTCAAAGGTTGACGATATCATTGTTGGCGGAGGTGCGATACTTTTATTAGCACTTCTGGTAATACCGAAAAGTTCTACACCAAAGTCATTGTTGGTTGAACAGATTGCTCTGGAAAAATTAAAATCGGAAATGACGCCAGATGAAAGAAAGAAGGTTATACAGTTTCTTTCTGCTTTATCCAACGAACAAAAAAAACGTATTTTTGAAATCCTGAAAACAGACCAAGGTATTAATGTGGATATGTTGAAGGAAGAAGATATGCGTAAAATTCTGCTTGAATTTGTTGGTGACGACAACGAAGTAGAAATGCGTAAAGAAATTGAAGAAGTTATTGCGGAGATGAAAAAATTCTGGGTAAATGTTTTGCCCGGCATTAAAGAAGGGTTCAAAACCGCAGATCATGCGACCGCGGAAAAACTTAAAGAGTTCCGGGGGTTTCTCAACAAGCACGGAGTCAAGCGGTACAAGTACCAGAAGGATGGGGACGGAAAGAAAACGTGGTTCAAGCGATTTTTTTCATTCTTCAAATGGAAACAGAAGGACAACAAAGAAACGTCTGACAAGTCGCGAGAAAAGATTTTCAGAACGATTCTTTTTCTGAAGACAAACAAAGAATCTGCGCAAGAACTTCTTGCGCTTATAGAAAACTGGAAAAAGGAGAATAAACATGTTTGAAACACTTGATGAGTTATGGGAAATTGTGGTTGATATCTGGGATACGGGAAATCAGTGGGTAAAATGGGCGCTTATCTGCATTCTCTGCTGGCCGCTCATCCCCTTAGCCTACGGGTTATGGGGATCGAACGTACTGGTGGTGAATGCTCTTGTCGGGCTTATTCCCGCTATTGGATTCCTGATAATCTTCATCGCACGATTCGTTGACCCTTTGGTCCTTGCTGTGCTTGCAAATGTAAAAAAAGGACGCCAGGTGGTGCAGTTGCTTTTTACCATCGTAGCGGGAGAATCGGCTATTGGTCTTTATTTCACCCTTGTCCCTGTCGCTAACAATAGGCCGATGATACCAGTCTTTGTACTTACTGCTATTACGCTCATTTTCTTTATGCTTGGTGTTCAGGGAAAATGGGTGGCAAAAGTTAGGGTGTTGTTATTGCTTATGATGCTTGGCATTACTGGTTCATTCTTTACAGACTGGATTAGCAAAGTACAAGAGTTGCTGACACAACCAAAGGAGCTTGGGGAAATTCCGGTGCTCTTTCGGGAAGACGGACATATTGAAGACGGGTTATACATTAATCCTCAAAACAAATATGTAGCTAAATACGCAAAAAAGGAAAACGTCATTAGTCAGAATGGAAATATCGTGGAAGTGTTATATAACTGCGATAAGAACATAAAAATAACTGATGTTGAACCGGATCAATCCATTGAAGTTAGTCACATCATAAAACGTCTTGAGATGGACAATCGTTGTTCCTACAGCTACGCCGGCGATTATTACCCTATCTATGGGGCTGTTGGCCAAGTTGCGCGACCGAAGTACAGAAACGACATGCCTTATCCAGATAAATTTCCTGCACAATCCGTTGTCTTTCAATTGCGCGACAGCAATGGAACGGTGCTGGCAGAAAACTATATCAATGGTATCGGAAAAAGTATTTACCTCATGAACACATCCAATGAAGTGGCGGAAGTGTGGGTTATTTACAACTACATGTCTTCGTTCCAAGGTGAACAAGTGGGATATGACGGATCATCCACAACGTTCAAACTCAAAATTATGTAAAAAGAAAGGAGAAAATAACAATCCCCTTGTATTCCAAAAAACGGAATGCGGGGGATTTTTTTATTTATGCGATTATAAAAAAGTCTTGATAATAGCAATAAATCCGAAAGACAAAACAGAAACAACAACGCCCACAACGGTAAACAAAAGCGTCTTGCGTGCCAAAGTCGATTTAACAGAGTCGTCCCCTGCTGTCATAAACAGATACCCCGAATACAGACCCATTGCCACAGATGTAAGACCAACAAACCATGAGAACCAATTGAGTAAACCGGTAATGGTATTGATTATGTTCGCGATTGTCACAAGAATTTTTTATGCTATCGTTATATTACTAAAACGCTTCTTGATATAGCAATTAAACCAAATGAAATGATAGCAACTGCGATGCCAATAATGGCATAGAGCATAATTTTCCGAGCAGAAGCTATTTGCGTGGCATTGTCTCCTCCGGTGATAAATAAGAATCCCGCATACAAACCCATTACCACCGCAGCAAGACCAATAAACCACGAGAACCAGTTAACAAGACCTATAATAGACGCTACGAAAGTAGCGGCGGTATAAGTAGTTACCAACGTACCGGTTAGCGGATCCGCAGTTCCAGTTCCCACATCGTTAGCATTATCTGGAACCGTACCTAAAGGAGAGCATGGGGGTTGCCCAGCGGCAACATTACCACACCCTATTGCAAACGTGAACATTGGCATCGCAAATAGTACAATGGCAAAAAATACAAAATACTTTTTCATAAAAATTAGATAATGATTCTTTTGTTAGTATAGATAATTTTTACAAAAAAGTCCATCTATACACCTTTTATTGTTTTACCAAAAACACCTTCAAACAACGCATCTGTCGTGTGATATGTTTCAGTATTTTTTCTTTGTTGCGCGTTCTGTAATGCCTTGCGTGTCTTGGCGTTCGGCGCATATGCCGAGAATTCTATTCTGCCTTCCAATACAAATTGACGCAAATAAGCGTTGAGTATAGTACTCAACGGAATGCCTATTTTTTTCGCTGTTCTTTGAGCGGATTCTTTAACCGCTTTGTCTGTTTTTATGAGAATGGTTGTTTT
>CAYVXI010000098.1:0-11039 GCA_964455595.1 uncultured Candidatus Saccharibacteria bacterium
CGTTATGAAATAACGAAACCGCTTCTCAGTTATTTTCAGCACAGTAAGCTTTCTCGTATTGATGAAATTGTCTCTCGTCTCTCTCGTGGTCAAAACGCAGCACTCGTGACCGATGCCGGTACGCCCGGCATTAGTGATCCCGGCGGTGTGCTTATTAAACAGGTAACACAGCATTTAAGCGAGGCGGTAAAAATTATTCCTATTCCGGGGCCATGTGCAGCGGTTGCGGCACTCTCCATTTCCGGCCTGCCCACTGATAGCTTTCTTTTCCTCGGTTTTCCACCGCACAAAAAAGGACGCAAGACATTTTTTGAAAGCATCGCATCAATGTCAGAAACAATTGTCTTTTATGAATCAAAACATCGCATAGAAAAATGTCTTACAGAACTTGGTGCATCTATAGGCGAACGCCCTGTGCTTGTTGCACGAGAATTGACCAAACAATTTGAATCACTGTATCGTGGCACCTCTGTAGAATGTTTAGAGAAGTTAAAAACAGACAAAACACTAGGTGAATTTGTGGTGGTGGTACGCGCGCAGAAATAAAACCAATGTTTAGAGGTTCAACCTCTAAACAACTGAGGCGCAAGACTTTTTTTGTATAGGGCGGCAATGGGGACTTCTATTTCCTGTACCCTCCGAAACATCATTTTCGGAACCGACCGTCTGTGCGCTCCTGCGACGCACCGCGGTCTTGACGCCCCGCCTGTCAAAGCCTGTGTCGTGAGCTTCTGTTGTGCTTGGGTGCTCTGCAGTATCCGGAATATCGTTGCATTTTCGGTGATAGGCATATGGCGGGCAGGTCGTTCCGACGGCTCCCTTTCATTCTGCGCTTTGTTTTCTATTTCCCGACGCTTGACCTTAGTAAACAAAGTGCAGAATGGAAGGGAGACCAAGCCCGTCTGGAACGTGCGAGACATTCTTCAAGAATAACCGTCATAGGTGTATACACACTACCTTTTTTACTTGTAATCTTTTTTTATATATTTTTGTTTTTATGGGTGACTGTAGTATGATGGAAACATGTCAAATCCAAAAAAAGAATTTTATATCACCACGTCTATTCCGTATATGAACGCGGTGCCTCATATCGGGCATGCACTTGAATTTGTTCAGGCTGATGTTTTGGCGCGCTATTACAGAGCACAAGGAGAGAAGGTATTTTTTCTAACAGGTACGGACGAACACGGCAAGAAAATACAGGAAGCGGCACAGGAAGCAGGAAATACACCACAAGAATATGTTGATAATCTTTCGACAAAATGGAAAGCGATGATAGATGAACTTGGTATTAGTTATGACGGGTTTATACGCACATCAAGCAAACAGCACGTGCAGACTGTGGTGGATATTCTGCAAAAACTAAAAAGCAATGGTGATATTTACAAAGGAACGTATGAAGGATTGTACTGTGTGGGGTGCGAAGCGTTTTTGCGCGAAGCAGAAATGCAGGATGGTAAATGCGCCACTCACCAAAAAGAACCACAGCGCGTGTACGAAGAAAATTATTTTTTCAAATTTTCTAAATATGCAAAACAGATAGAAAAACTCATCCGTGAGGACGTCATTCGTATACTGCCCTGCTACCGAAAAACCGAGATTCTGAATCTATTTTCCGATGAAGGAATCAAAGACATCAGTATCTCGCGCCCTGCTCAACATACACAGTGGGGAATCACGATGCCGTATGACGAGAACCAGACAGTGTACGTATGGGCTGATGCGCTTATCAATTATCTTTCAGGCGCTGGATACGGAACACCAGAATTAGATAAACGATGGCCAGTAGATATTCAGGTTATTGGCAAAGACATCGCGCGGTTTCATCTGATGATGTGGCCGGCTTTGTTACTGGCGCTGGAACTGGAAACGCCCAAAAGCATATATATACATGGTCATATAATGGTTGAAGGGCAAAAAATTTCAAAGTCGTTGGGCAACGGAATTGATCCGCTTGAGATTGCTAAAAAATTCGGCGTGGATGGTTTCCGTTATTTATTATTGCGAGATATTGTTTCGGGAAATGATGGAGATTTTTCATATGAACAATTTGCAGCGCGCTATACGGCAGATTTACAAAATGGATTGGGAAATTTGGTATCGCGTGTTTCAACAATTGCACAAAACTACAAAGGCCTGTTTGCTGAAATGGAAATACATGCGGACTTTATGGAAGAACATAAAGTGGTTTTTGAAAATTACGGTCTTGCAATGGGAAATTTTGAATTACATGTTGCGCTTTCGCATGTTTTCACGATAGTTGCCGATTCAAATAAATTAATGGAAGAAACGGAATTGTGGAATAAAGTGAAAGAAGACGCCGAAGGATCAAAAGCGATTATGGAAAAGCTTGCGGTGAATTTGTATGCAATTGGGATGATGTTGTTGCCATTTATGCCCACTGTTACAGAACAGATATGTAAAGCGTTAGGCGTATCACATGACACCCATTTTCCTAAAAAAGTTTCTTTCACCAAACCGGAACAGCCACTATTTCAGAAGCTAGAATCTAGAAAATAGAAAGTAGAAGAAGCGCATCTTTGCCATTCTAGATTCTATTTTCTACTTACTAATTTCTATGCTTTATGCTTATAGACACTCATACCCATGTTAATTTAGAGCAGTTTAAAGACGATGAAGACGCTGTCATTCAACGTTGTCTAAGTCGTGATATTTGGCTGATAAATGTTGGAACGGACGTTGTAAGTTCGCAACGAGGCATTGCGCTGGCACATACATATCCCGAGGGTGTGTATGCTACTGTCGGTTTACATCCTAATGATGTATCGGCAGATTTTGATTTTTCTGCGCTGGAAAAACTTGCGCACGATGAAAAAGTTGTCGGCATCGGCGAAACAGGGCTTGATTATTATAGAATTCCCAGCTTTGAAGGAAATCCGACTTCCTTCAGGGGGATGCAACAAGAGTTTTTTGTTCGGCATATTGAGCTTGCCCAAGCCGTGCAAAAACCGCTCGTCATTCATTGCAGAAACGCCCACGATGATCTTCTCTCTATTCTAAAAGCTAACAGCTATAAGCTAAAAGCTGAAGCGGTGTCCATGCATTTTTTTACCGGCACCAAAGAAGAAGCAGAACGATATATTGAATTAGGTTTTTATATTTCATTTTCAGGCGTTATTACATTTGCAAAAGAATATGAGGAATTGGTGAAATGGATTCCGCTGGATAAAATATTGGTGGAAACCGATGCGCCATTTGCAGCTCCCGTGCCTATGCGGGGCAAGCGCAACGAACCGTCTTTTGTGGAGCACACCGCGCGTAAAATTGCAGAACTAAAAAACCTCCCGTTTCAGGAGGTTGCAGACAGAACAACAGAGAATGCACGAAAACTTTTTAAGATATAACTAGGTTTTTTTTACTGACAACCACAGCCATATATATTTCCAATACTGACATGACCATGGGGAGCACTCAGTAGTTCAAATTGTATAAATGCTTGGGCGGGGATAGCGCCTTGTACCGCAACATAGATAGGATCAGTAACAGACGTAGCTGTAAAATCAAACGCAAAACTTCCTAGTTGCGGGCAGTTTTTCCCGCCATAATGGCATGAATCTTTTGCATGCTGACATGCGTTGGCATTATTAAAATTACTAAGATTCGTATCCAGAGGGTTGCATGTTGCAGGAATATGGGAATCTGTGGTCGGTTGTACTATTTGAATGCTAGGGACCGCGGTTTTAACAACAGACATTAATTGCGATAACTCATAAGAAGGACCGTTATTAAATCCTGCCACAGTTGGAGCAGGCGGTAATTTACAGTTCACCGCATTCCACGGGTTTGAAAGGACTCCGCCGATTTTATTTCCTTGAGCATCTGTTCCTTGTTGTCCGCCGAAAAACAACAGCACTTCGTTGATGATTATCCACGAAGAAAAGACAATAAGAATACCAACAAGGGTTTTTTTCATAATACCGAACCCTTCACTGCGCAGGCCGGGATTATCGCCGGAAATGAGGATTTTGAACCCCGCCCATGAAAAAGCAAATATAGCGATAATGGGAACTACTTGCCACATCAGGAAGCCCATGATGTTTTGTGCAAGGGTATAGAGGTGGCAGAGAGTACAAGGTGTTGACTTTACAATAGTACCGCACGGGACAAGAGGATCTCCCACATTCCATGCGAATGTCATGACGGGAATTGCCGCAAGGATTAGGCATAGAATGATGATTTTTTTTATCATGGTTTTATTGTAGCATGATGTATAAATGGTATGCAAAAGATAACCCCCCATGTTTAGAGGTTTCGCCTCTAAACATAGGGGGTTTATTTTATCTGCAAAATCTGCTATACTGGTTCTATGCAAATTACCTGGTACGGACAGTCTTGTTTTAAAATAACAACAGGCGAAGCAAACATTCTTATTACCCCTTTTGATAAGTCAACGGGGCTTAATTCTCCAAAAAACAAAGCCGATATCGTTTTGTTGTCGGCAGATTCACTTAAAGACTCTTCTGAGGGGTTTGTTATTTCTGGCCCAGGTGAATATGAGATAAAAGGTGTCATGATACAGGCGTTTTCTTTCTTTTCCGCTTCGGAAAACTCACGGCAAGCCACACCCGAAAAAGGAAAGCCGAAAGAAAGCATGGTGTATGCGTTTACCGCAGAAGGTATTTCTGTGTGTCATGTTGGTCAGGTCTCTAAAGCAAATATCGTTTCTATATTGGATAAAATAGGGGATGTAGATGTTCTTTTAATTCCTGTAGGGGGCCCGTATAAAGAAGGTAAAGAAGAAGTTCATTTTTTGAATGCTGAAGAAGCAGTAGCTCTGGCAGGAGAATTAGAACCAAGAATTATCATTCCTATGCAGTATAAAATTCCTAAACTTGTCTATGCGATTGAAGGGGTTGCGGTATTTTTGAAAGCAATGGGCGCAACCGATGCAGAAACTGTAGATAAACTTTCTTTAAAGAAAAAAGATTTACCACCCGCCGGAGGCGAGGCTCGCAAGGGGCGGCAGGAAGAAACAAAGGTTATTGTAGTATCACCTAATCAGTCATAGCATACTATGAAAAAACTTATCACTACATTAAGAAACAAGCCTGAACATACGAAAAAAAAGATTTTTTTCTCTACAATGATTGGTCTTTCATTTGTGGTGTTTTCGTTTTATGTTTTTTCAATTTCACGTTCTGTCACGGTAGTTATCGATCAAGGAAGAAATAGTTTGCACAACGGTCTTTTGGGTGAATTTAATTTACCCAGCATTAAAGACAGCGTGGGAGCAAACGTGAAAGATATTATACAGAAAGTAAAGAACTAGGTTTCGGCTAATTATATGGAAGAAGAAAAAGAATTACAAAATATTGGAAACATAGAGTCGCGTGAGATTGTGGATGAAATGAAAGAGTCATATTTGGACTATGCCATGTCCGTGATTGTTTCGCGTGCGTTGCCGGACGTGCGAGATGGCATGAAGCCCGTGCATCGTCGTATTCTGTGGGGTATGTGGGAATCGGGAAATGCCGCAGGGTCAAAACTGCGCAAATCCGCAAACACAGTCGGTGAAGTCATGGGGCGCTACCATCCGCACGGTGATAGCGCGATTTATGATTCACTTGTTCGTATGGCTCAGAATTTTTCTTTACGCTATCCATTAGTGGAAGGGCAGGGTAATTTTGGTTCTATAGATGGAGATGGTGCCGCAGCTATGCGTTATACCGAAGCGCGTCTTGCGCGTATCTCCAACGAAATGCTAAGCGATATTGGGAAAGAAACCGTTGATTTTACAGCTAACTACGACGGTTCACGACAGGAACCAAAAGTGTTGCCTGCGAAAATTCCGCAATTATTACTGAATGGTCAGATGGGTATTGCTGTAGGTATGGCAACAAACATCCCACCGCATAATCTGACAGAACTTATTTCTGCTTGCGTGCAGTTAATTGATCATCCAAAAACAGAAACAGAAGAATTATTGGAATTTGTAAAAGGACCGGATTTCCCAACCGGAGGTATTATCTATAATCAAAAAGACATTGTTGTGGTGTATAGCACTGGCAGGGGCCCATTAACCGTGCGAGCAAAAACAGAAATTATAGAAGCAAAAAGCGGATACCAACAAATTTTAATATCCGAAATTCCATACCAAGTGAACAAATCGTCGTTAATAGAAAAAATGGCTGAATTAGTGAAAGAAAAGAAAGTAGAAGGCATTAAAGATATTCGTGATGAATCGGACAAAGACGGTTTGCGAATCGTAATTGATTTGAAAAACGATGCCTTTGCGCAAAAGGTATTGAATAAACTATTCAAATTTACCGATTTGCAAAAAATGTTCCATGTGAACATGCTTGCATTGGTAGATGGTATTCAACCAACTGTGCTTTCTTTGAAGGCGATGCTGGAGTATTTTATTATTCATCGCAAAGAAGTGGTGGTGCGACGTACGAAATATGACTTACGAAAGGCAGAAGAACGCGCACATATTTTGGAAGGCTTGAAAAAAGCACTTGATCATATCGACCAGATTATTGCTACCATAAAAAAATCGGCTACAAAAGAAATCGCACATGCGCAATTGATTGCAAAATTTAAATTGTCCGAAATACAGGCGACAGCTATTTTGGAAATGCGTTTGCAGACATTAGCAGGACTTGAACGTAAAAAGATAGAAGACGAGTTGGCTGAAAAACTGAAACTTACTGCATATTTAAAAGGATTATTGAAAGACCCGAAAAAGATTCAAGGTGTCATTAAGACAGAATTGGAAGAAGTACAAAAAACATATGGTGACGAACGACGTACAAAAATCGTCAAAGGCGCCGTATCTGAATTTAAGGAAGAAGACTTGATTCCTGATGAGGAGACTGTTATTGCTTTGTCGTATGGAGGGTACATCAAACGCGTGAACCCGTCTTTGTATCGAACACAGAAACGTGGTGGAAAAGGAATGATAGGGATGGAAACAAAAGAAGAAGATGTTGTAGAGCATTTTGTGGCGGCAAGCTCGCACGCAAACATACTCTTTTTTACCGATAAAGGAAAAGTGTTTCAAACAAAAGCATACGAAATTCCCGAAGCGTCACGTATTGCACGCGGAAAGGCCATTGCTAATATTTTAGATGTTAGCCCGCAAGATAAAATAACCGCATTGGTAGATGTAAAAGAAAAATTAGGAAAGAAAAATCCCGCCAGAGGCGAGGCTCGCAATGAGCGGCAAACAGGAAAGAAAGCGGAAGGAGATACATATCTCATTATGGCCACAAAAAACGGCATTATAAAGAAAGTGAATGTTGATGAATTCAACACAGTACGCCGAACAGGTACTCAAGCTATATCCCTGAAAGGTTCAGATATGTTAAAATGGGTAAGGATATCACACGGCAATGATGAAGTGGTGCTCCTTACAAAAAGCGGTAAAGCGATTCGTTTCAACGAAAAACAGATTCGTGCAATGGGTCGTACTGCTACAGGCGTCAAAGCCATTACATTAAAAGGAGGTGACGAAGTAGTGGGTGTTGATGCTATTCCTGAAGGAGAGGAAACAAAATATGAACTTCTTGTTATGTCGCAGAACGGATACGGGAAGAAAACGTCTTTAGAAGAATATCGCGCGCAAGGACGTGGCGGACAGGGCGTTAAGACATATAAGGTTACAGATAAAACAGGTAAACTTATAGCGTCTCTTCTGATTAATGCAACATTGGAAGACCTCATAGCTATTTCCAAAAAAGGACAAGTCATTCGTACCAAGCTTTCCTCAGTTCCTTTGTTGTCTCGTGCTACTCAAGGAGTACGAATTATGCGTTGCGCACCGGGAGATGTCATTGCAAACATCGTGTGTCTCTAAATTATAGTTTTTAGCTTTCAGGTTTCAGAGTGATTTCCCTAAAAACTAAAAACTAAAAACTAATTCATGATACCAGTGAATCGTTTAAATACTTTTTTAAGCCCCCAACATGTGTTGGGGCAGATTGCAATTGATCCTGGAATGGCGATTGCGGATTTTGGTTCGGGCACAGGAGATTTTGTGCTTATTGTTTCAAAGATGGTAGGAACAGAGGGTCAGGTTAATGCTATTGATGTGCAAGAATCTGCTATCAGCTCTGTTCGATCACGAGCTCGCATTGCCGGATTTCTCAATATCACGCCAATACGAGCGAACTTAGAAGTACCCCGTGCAAGTACTCTTGCTGATAATTCCCAGGATGTGGTTTTGTTAACCAACATTTTGTTTCAGAATCAAAAAAAAGACGAAATAATAAGAGAAGCATACCGGACTCTTAAGTATGGTGGAGTTGTGATGTTTATTGACTGGCAGAAAGAAGCAATGTTGGGACCGACGCGTGGTTATCGATTGGATAAAAATGAAGTGGAAAAATTATTCGCATCAGAAGGGTTTGTTATTATGAAAGAAATTCAGGCAGGTGCGTATCATTTTGGTATTTTGTTTTCTAAACAAAATAAAGCATGAATGCAAACACGCTAAAATATATTATACTCGCGCTTTTTATTGCTCTTGCACTAGGAGCGGTACTTTTGTTTACAGGTGTTATCCCAGGCTTTGGAGGAAGCAATTCCAGCAAAGGCGCAACCATTAAAAAAGCAGAGCTGATAGTGTGGGGGACACAAGATAATCAGACAGTGTTTTCAACACTCGTAAAATCATTTCAAGAGACAAATCCTGGCATTAAAATAGTATATGTAAAAAAGACTCCCGAAGGATATGAAGAAGAATTAATCCGTGCTTTTGCTACAGGAACAGGACCGGATATTTTTGGAATACATAACACGTGGTTGCAGAAATACAGCGACTTATTGGGTCCTGCTCCGCAAAGTGTTTTTTCGGGAGACGAAGTAAAATCGACAATGGTAGATGTGGTTCAGCGCGATTTTCTTGCAAATGATTCATTGTATGCCGTTCCTCTTTCTGTGGATACACTCGCCTTATATTACAATACTGATTTATTTAATAGTTCAAGCATTGTATTCCCACCGACAACATGGGATGACTTTGTTAAAGATTCGCATCTTTTAACTAAACGTCGTCAAAGTGGAGATTTTACCGTATCTGGAACGGCGTTGGGAGGTAGTGCGAACGTGTTGAATGCGCCCGACATTCTTGCTCTTATAATGTTGCAATACGGTATTCCTATTATAGATTCGAATGGAAATGTTAATTTTGCCGTAAAACAAAATACCAGCGATGGATTAACAAGTCCAGCAGAAGCGGCGTTAGATTTTTATACGTCGTTTACACGTCCTTCAAGTTCTAATTATAGTTGGGCAAAATCTTCCCCATTATCCTCCGAAGATCTTTTTGCACAGAATAAGGTGGGCATGATATTTGGGTATGCAGGAACCAGAGAAAATCTTTTACAAAAATCTCCACGATTGCGTTTTGATATTGCGCCAGTTCCACAGGTTAAAGATTCTGTGTTTAACAGAAATTATGCTAGCTATTGGGGATATGGCGTGTATAAAAATTCACCCAATAAACAAATATCTTGGGAATTTTTGAAACACCTCATATCACAAAATGTACAGTTGTATTACAATAGTGCAGTAGGGAAACCAAGTGCAGTGCGTTCTCTTATTGCTATACAACAACAAGATCCGATATTGAAAGTATTTGCGAACGAAGCGTTAAGCGCTACATCGGTCAATCAGGTAGATTTTGTTGTTTTACAAAAGGCATTCACCACTATGATAGAATCACAGATTTCTAAAAACGAATCCTTACGGCAATCTCTTATAGAAGCAACACAGAATATAAACGCCACATTGAAGAAAAATATACCATGAGGATAATTACCCGCTTTATTTTCTATAGTTTTATTTTCACTCTGTTTTTTGTGGCGTTATTTTTTATCAATACATCAAGCACATCAGCTTATTTTGGTGCTCGCCCGGCGCATCATATGGTAAACCCGCCCGATACGCTTTATACCGATTCTAACAGTATAGTGTATGCCGCCGAACAATTTTATGCGGCTGATTCTATGCTAAATTCGCCGAATAATGCAACCTATCCTTATAGTTGTGAACAAGACGGAAGCGGGAGAGATTATTGTTTTTTAGGAAGCAGTCTTCTAACAAGCACAGAAGTATTTTATTGTTACCCTCCGGCAAGCAATGATACTGGGGTTTCTGGCGGTTTGTTGGTATTTGGATGCCAGAAAGATACAACGTCGCCTGCTATAGTGCCAGGTGTCGCCGCTACCGGAGTTTCATCATCGGCAATCAATGTATCGTGGGGGGCTACGACGGATAACATCGGAGTAGCCCGCTATGACGTATGGGTGCTTGATCCTTATAGTACCGTATATAAGGTCGTCGGTTCGATTACAAGTACTGGCGCGGCATCTTATACATTCACCGATGGCCCCCTGTCTTTTTCTCCGGCAACTGGAGCGTCAAGCAGAACTCTGACACCGAATTCAAACTATTGTTATGCTATTATAGCCTATGATTTATCAGGAAATCCTTCCGTCTCGCCCGGTTGTGTTTACGGAACTACACTCAGCGGTCCTGCGCCGGCAAGCGTCACCACTAATTTCGCATCGCCACCAGGCAGTTCATCGGCAACACTGAACAGTTCGGTGAATCCGAATGGTTCGACAACCACGGCGTGGTATCTCTACAGCACGACTAATCTCGGTGCGTCCTGCAGCGGCGCTTCCGTGGGGACGGTAACCACGGGTGTTTCTGTGGGTAGTGGGACTGTGGCGGTGAGCAATCCCCAGTCCATTTCCGCGCTTTCCCCAAGCACCACGTATTACTATTGCGCCATCGCCTCAAACGGCGGCGGTACGACGTACGGGAATGTCGTTTCATTTACGACACTGGCGCCATTACCCACAGTCACCTTAACAGCAACCCCCACCTCCATAACATCGGGAAGCTTCTCCACGCTCTCCTGGTCTTCTACTAACGCCACTTCCTGCTCCGCGACCTGGACGGCAAGCATAGGTACAGTAGGTAGCCAATCCGTCACCCCTGCTGTAACAACTACCTATACTATTTCCTGTACCGGAGCGGGAGGAACGGCATCAGCGTCAACGACGGTG
>CAYVXI010000099.1:0-3414 GCA_964455595.1 uncultured Candidatus Saccharibacteria bacterium
TCTGTTACTTTTTACAGCGTTTTTATTTGTTACACTTTTTGTTCTAAAAATATCACATAAGAAACAAGCTTAAAGTTATTTTTACTCCCGAATCATAAAAGAAACAAGCTTCACTTTTAGGGTTTTATGTGGTAGGTTTGATGGGAATCCCGAAGAATATATATACTATGGATCAAAAAAATATCCGTAATTTTTGTATCATTGCACATATCGATCACGGCAAATCCACGCTGGCGGATCGTTTTTTGGAGTTGACCGGAGCGGTAGAAAAACGAAAGATGCAAGACCAGATGCTGGACACTATGTCTATCGAACGTGAACGTGGCATTACTATTAAAATGCAACCAGTGCGGATGACTCACACGATTAATTCTGTCATCTATGAACTCAATTTAATAGATACTCCTGGTCATGTGGATTTTGGTTATGAAGTGTCACGGTCCCTTGCTGCGGTAGAGGGTGCGGTTTTATTGGTAGATTGTACTAAAGGCGTTCAAGCACAGACATTAGCAAATTTGGAACAAGCACAAAAAATTGGCCTTACTATTATTCCTGCGGTAAATAAAATAGATTTACCCAACGCTCAACCTGAAGAAACAAAATTGGAAATGGCAAAACTTCTCAATATTGAACCAGAAGATATTTTGCAGATATCAGGTAAGACCGGGGAAGGGGTTCTTGAGTTATTAGAGTTAGTTATAAAAAACGTGCCATCACCCAAAGGGGAATTAAATAATCCATTAAAGGCATTGATTTTTGATTCATCATATGACGCATATAAAGGTGTGGTTGCAAATATTCGAGTAATTGATGGTTCAGTAAAACAACACGATACAGTGCGATTTATGATAGCTGGTACGCAGTCTGAAGTATTGGAAGCGGGTATTTTTCGTCCCGCATACGAAGCAATAGATGTTTTGAATGCAGGAGAGATTGGCTATATCGCAACAGGCATTAAAGAAATAAATAAAGTACGCGTGGGGGAGACGGTAACGCTTATTTCCAATCCTACTAAAGAACCATTGCACGGATATCGCGAACCATTGCGCGTGGTCTATGCAAGCTTCTTTCCGCAAAGTGCAGATGATTTTGATATGTTACGAGACGCACTTTCTAAATTAAAACTCAATGATGCATCGTTTCATTTCGAACCAGAACAGTCAGATGCGTTAGGCAGAGGATTTCGTTGTGGTTTTTTGGGAGTGTTGCATATGGATATTATCCGCGAACGGCTAGATCGTGAATACAAAATAACACCGCTTATTACCATTCCCTCTGTGTCGTATAAAATAAAAATGCGCAATGGAACAGAATCGCTTATTTATTCGGCATCAGACATGGGTGATCCTGCAAATCTACTTGAAATAAGCGAACCAATTGCTCAATTAGAGATTTTGACCAATCCAGAATATTTGGGAGCAATAATGAGGCTCTTGGACGAATCGCGAGGCGTATATAAAGACACACATTATATCACCCCTGAAAAAATAGTGTTGCGATACGAAGCTCCGCTGTCAGAAATAATCGTGGATTTCTATGATAGATTAAAATCTGCAACGTCGGGATACGCATCTCTTTCATATGAAATGATCGGTTATGTTAAAAACGATCTGATAAAAATGGATATATTAGTTGCGGGGGATTTGGTGGACCCTTTGTCACAAATCGTTCCTAAAGCAACTGCGGAAAAACGTGGCAAAGCAATGGTGGATAAATTAAAAGAAATAATTCCACGCCAGCTATTTACTGTATCTATTCAAGCTGCCATTGGAGGAAAAGTTATTGCACGTTCTGATATTTCCGCTATGCGAAAAGATGTTACCGGTTATTTATACGGCGGAGATTATACGCGAAAACGCAAGCTTTTGGAAAAACAAAAGAAAGGAAAGAAGAAGATGAAAGCATCAGGTTCGGTGAATATACCGCCTGACGTTTATTTCAAAGTATTGCAAAGATAGAATCCGGTCTCTATTAAAGAAGAGGGATAAGCGAAAAGGCGACCATGCTGATAATGACTATCACCGATACGATAATCCATCCGATTCGTGCTACTTTTTTGTATTTGAACATATGCCCCGCCTTTAGAAAGCACCGCGCGCAAGCGCAATACTTTCGTTATGGTTATTATTTTTTATCATATTTGTTTTAATAGCGGTAAATAAGATTATGATTACTGTGCTTTCTAAAGGCGGGGTATGGTATGATATTGGTATGATTCGAGGAACAAAAAGGAAAATAAGAAGGTTCGGAATGTTTCTCTCTGTGGGAGTATTATTAACCTTTGCCTGTTTTTTAACGTATAAAATCTATACCGTCTCCTTAGAACGATACCAGATAAACAAACAGATTTCAACAGTTGCAGAAGAACTCAAAAGTCTCGATGCGCAGAATAAAGATTTGACAGCATTGGTGGCGCGTCTCAAAGACAAATCGTACCTGGAAAAAGAAGCGCGCAAAAAACTGAATGTGCAATTGCCGGGGGAGCAGTCGGTCATTATTACGGGGCAGAGCACCATCAAATCGAGCACGACGCAGAAAGAAACATCTTCTAAACCGACGGCACTTTCCAATACGAAACAATGGATGGGAACATTATTTGGCAATTAATGTATGCGGATATAGTATACTGGTATTATGCGACCTTCCCAAGGTTGAGAAGCGGGTTCGATTCCCGCTATCCGCTCCAGCGAAAGCAAAATTTACGGGGCCAAGGTTGAGACACAGGGGTCCGACCTGTGGTGAGTAAAGCCGAACCATTCCCCTTACCCGCTCCAGATAAGCAAAATTGAGAGATTAAATAAAACAGGGAATTTTTGTTTTGTTACAAAGGATTTCATGATATCATTAAAGTAATAAATTTATTAAAATACTATGGAAAATATGGAAGAATTAGCCTCTCCTGAAGGGGAAAAAATCATAGAAACGAAGGTGATTTTGGAATTTATGCGGCATAGCAAAAAAGAGAGCGATGAAACAAAAACGGATGAGCAAGCTAGATTAACCGAAGAGGGCAGAAAAATGGCCCAAGAAAGAGGGGTGTTTCTTAATCCGCAGAAAGAGGTGTCTTTGGCATGGGGTAGTCCGAAGCAAAGAACCCAAGAAACCGCATTGCATGTTATGCTGCCGAAGATTGATGAAAACACCACATTGGAAGAAATGAAAGAAATAATCGCCAAGGAACAGAAAATTGGCAGTAAGATTAAGGAGGATTCAAGATTGAATTTTGATTTAAGCGGTCCCGAAGGCAAGGAGATGCTTGAAGCTTTCAAAGCAGGGAACTATTTGCACTATTTGATTGAGAAAAGCGACCAACGAGCTATTGAGCTTCGAGATAAAGAGTCTTCTTCTTATTCGCGCCACGCCGGAGATATTGCGGAAATAGTAAGCCGTTATACGAAAGTGGGTAATAATTTT
>CAYVXI010000100.1:0-12788 GCA_964455595.1 uncultured Candidatus Saccharibacteria bacterium
TTCAAGTTTATCTTGTGAGATATTATTTTTTAAAATAGTAATGTTTTTTAAGCCATTAATAACTTGATGTTGAAATGCCTTATTCTCTTGTGTTTGTAAGTCCTGTGTATATATATTCCAAATGGTATCGTTTTGTACAGATTTTTTAGACTCCCATAAAGATGAATATGCAGAATTTGTAAGTGAGGAATCTGAAACAGAATCAGTTGTGGATAACTCTTCATTCACTGTTTTATCAACAGTTTCTGATTTACTAATATGTAAAACAGAAGCGATGCCACTTTTTGCCGAAATAGCAACTGACTTTACTGCGGTATAGCTTTTTCCGAATCCATACCACCATGAAGTAAGTAATCCTGCTATTACAATTATAGTTATAATATTACGAATAATACTTTTTTTGGGAATTTCATTTACAACCTTGTCTTCGGTTTCAAAATCGCTTTTATGATTCATATGTGAATTGTGAGTATGTTTATTCATATAGATTCAGCATAGCGTTAAAAAAAATCCCGTCAATTAGGGAAATAGGGAAAACTTAAGAATAATAAGGAAATTAACTGTGAATATATACTTCCTTATTGAGTAATTGTGTTATTAACATTAGAAACAGTCGGCGATAATGGTAATTTTAGTTTACCACCAGAACCAAACACCATTAACACTATCCACATTGCTAAATTAATAATATGACCAAACACCTCAATAGATCCTAAAATAATCAAACTAGGGATATAAAAACAAAACGCAACAAATGCATTAATTCGAGTAACGATTCCTAAAACAAGACCAAGACCAACTAAACCCTGTATCGCAAGGATGATATATCCTAATGGTGTTGAAGGGATAAACGGTAGAGCAACTATATACCCCAAAGCCGAAAAAAAACCATAAATCCAATACCCGTCATTATACTGAAAAAAGATATAATTATTGGATCGATATAATCAAAAAATGGATGGGAAAATTTTCGTGGAGATGGTAATAAAAAATATTTTCATATAAGTAGCGCTAACGGGATTCGAACCCGTGTTCCTGCGTTGAGAACGCAGTGTCCTGACCGGGCTAGACGATAGCGCCGTACATATCCTGCTTATAAAGCATAGCTTGTGTCTTGAATTATGTCCATTCTCTTATTAAACCATCAATTATAACCAATTTTTATTTTATGCTGTATACATACCGCTATATCACAATCTGTTCTACCACTTTCTCCATATGCATACCATGCGAACCCTTTACTAAAATCATATCGCCTGGTTGAATATCAGCATAAATTGCCTTTGCTGCATCTATGGAACCTTCAAGTGAGAAAAGATTAGTTCCTTTTTGAAACCCTTGTTTGATTAATTCATCATCTGTAAATTTAGTTTTAATTCCAACAGTGTATACAACAGTGCAAATATTAAAAATTTGCTTCCCAATATCTCGATGGGCTTCTTCACTATAAGAACCCAACTCTAACATGTCCCCTATTACAGCAATTTTTCGTTTTGCAGGCAACGACGCAAGAGTATCAATAGCAAGTTTCATTGAGCTTGGTGAAGCGTTGTATGTATCATCTATAACTACACTATCACTAATCCCCAACTTTGGTTCTAATCGTCCGTGTGGTGGGATAAAAGAACTAAATGCGGAAGCTGTTTCCACAAGATTCATTCCCATAATACTTCCTACTGCGCTTGCTGCACCGGCAAAATATACGCCACTTTGTGCTAATACTCCATCTAACCGAAATGGAACAGTACTTCCCTTGTATTGAACTTTGCATGAAATACCAAGTGGAATAGAGTAAGTATCGTTTGTTTTAAAACGTATTTCTGGAACACTTAGTTGAATATCTGCAGTATCTGAAAAACCATAAGTAAGAATTATTCCTTTTGTTTTTGAACGGATTGGTTCCCACCATTGTACATCGGCATTATAAACGACATGTCCTTTTACAGATACTGCTGAAGCTAATTTAAGCTTTTCCCGAATTAATGCATCGCGATTTACAAAATTTTCAACGTGCACGGGTATGTCTCCCATTGTTGTAAATACAGCAATGTCTGGAGTGACTATCTGTAAAAGATATTTCATATCGCCTGGTTTATCTACACCCATTTCAAGAACAAGAATTTCAGGATAGCGAGTATAGAGTAATCGAAATAATACTTGAACAAACGAAACCAACCACATAACTATATTTTTACCACTTGCTGATATTCCTAAAATAGTTAAAGGTAGTCCTAATTCATTATTAAAATTCTCCTCACTTTTGCGAACATGGAATCGTGTAGATAGCACAGCGGAAATAGCATCTTTTGTACTTGTCTTTCCTGTATTTCCTGTAATACCAATTATTATTGGCTTATACCGTGCAATAGTAGCTCGGGAAAGATATTTTGTAATTATTATAAGTATCTTTTTCATAAGTTTGGTTTATAGTCTGGGGGAATTTCGTAATATGTCAGAAGATACGACATAATATCTGCAAATGATGATGTGAGTGATTCTGATGCAAAACGAACACCTTGAGGACTGTTGATATTTAGGAAAACAACAAATTGTGGGTGATATGCAGGAGCATATCCAGCAAAGGATTGTATAGTTGCTTCTTCTGCATATCCTCTTTCTTGAACATTTGCAATTTGAGCAGTTCCTGTTTTACCTGCTATAAAATATCCTGGAACTTTTGCCTTGTCATATCCATTTACCACCGTAGAAACAAGCATTTTTGTCAGTGCTTGCGCAGACTCTGGTGAAATAACTTGTCGTATAGTACGTGATGGTATTATAACATTGGAACCATCATTCAAAAACATTTCATCAACAACATGAGGGTACATGAGCTTGCCATTATTTGCAATCGTGGCAATTGCTGAAATCATTTGTAATGGCGTCATGGATATCCCTTGTCCAAATGATGCGGTAGCATATTCCACGTCTCTTTTATAATTTAAATTACGGATATCTCCAGACACTTCTCCTTGGAGATCAATGCCTGTTTTCTCTCCAAATCCAAACTGCTGAATGTATGTATGAAATGTGTCTTTTGGTATTTTTTGCTCAACAAACACGACGCCAGTATTTAAAGAACGTTCCAAAACCTGCGTCATAGTATTTACACCATGTACTTTTAAGTCCCAATTTTTAATGACACGCTGTCCAATTCTTACTTCACCTGTATCGGTATAGGTTGTTTCTGGTGAGATAACTTTTTCATTTAAACCGATTGCCATGGTCACTGGTTTAAATACCGACCCTAATTCAAATTGTCCGGATATCGCTCTATTAGTAAAAAAACTAATATCAGGCACTTTTGAATATTCATTTGGGTTAAAATCAGGATAACCTGCTAGCGCCAATATTCTTCCTGTTGACGGCTCCATAATAATTGCTGTTCCAAACTGGGCTTGATATTTATCCACCACGTTTTTTAATTTACTTTCAACTATATACTGAATATGGGGGTCGATAGAAAGAATGAGTTTTTGGATTAAACCTCCAATTTTAATATCATCCTCATAGAATCCTTCTAAACCATATTGACCAACTTGAGCTTCTCCGGTGCTACCCAAAAAACCAATTACATGTGAAACTGAATTCTGATAGGGGTAATAGCGTCCTTGTTGGACCTCTAATCCTATTCCTTTCAAAAATAACGCCTTGATTTTTTTTGCATTGTCCTCTGATACATGTTGTGCAAGTACTTCGTAAGGATCATTGGGTTTAGATATTTTTTGTAGAATTACTTCTTCACTCTGATCTAGTATGTTAGCAAGTCTTCGAAATGATTCAGCATTATATTCTATTAGATTGGTGTTTGCAAAAACGGTAAAATAATCTTTATTTATTGCAAGAGGTGTTAAAGCACCAACGCGATCTTTAAGAAATATTTCTCCTCGCGCTTGATTGACGATAGAATTATTAAATACTGTAAGAAAGTTTCCAATAAACCGTTTATGGAATATTTGAAGGTTTGCATAACGTGCCAAAAGTATAACTGCAAAAAATAAAAAAAAGATAAACAGTATGTTAATCCTTTTAAAAAAAACATCCTGATTACTTCTAATATTATTTTTCATGAAATTGAAAAAACCATCACATCAAACATTTTAAATTCTATTTAGCGAAAGCAACAGTACCTGCTTCTATGTTCAGATAACTAACTTCATGAGGGGTAATCATGTTTTCTTCCGAAACAATCTCAGAGAGATTATGTGTAGCAGAAAGTTGTGTGGTTGTTATTTCTAAATTAGACACTTCTTTTTCTGCATCTATGGCTTTTCGTTCTTGACTGGATACGATACGCTGTGAAAAAACCATGGAGCTTTTCTCTACAATATATATACTAACAAGCATAATAATCAATAGTATGCTTGTGCGTATTAATAAACTTATCGTAGCTTCGTTAGATTCATGAACAGCACTTCTGTGCATATTTGAACCCAACCCACTCCTTTTATGGGAAATTATTTCTTTATAGGTATTATATTTTAACACTGTACTGATCATAGTTTTATACACACTCTTAATTTTGCCGATCGTGCCCTTGGATTTTCCCCTAACTCAGCTCTGTCTGGCACAATGGGCTTTTTTGTTACAATTGAAACAACTCCTTCTTTCGCTTTTGTTCGATAAAATTCTTTTACAATTTTATCTTCTAATGAATGAAACGATATAATAGCAAGCTTTCCACCTTTTTCAAGTAATTCCACAGCTTGTGGTAATACTTTTTCTAAATCTGAAAGTTCTTCATTCACAAAAATTCTCAATGCTTGAAATGTCTTTGTTGCTGGCTGAATTTTCCAATATGCTCGTTTGGGATATGCTGATAAAACTATTTCGGCAAGCTGTCCGGATGTTTTTATCTGTTGCCTTTTCCGCGCGATACAAATTGCTTTTGCTATTCGTCGCGATAAACGCTCATCCCCATATTTATAAATAATGTCAGCAAGCTCATTCTCTGGGAAAGAATTAACCACCTCAGATGCAGTCAGGCCGCTTCCTAAGCTAGAATCCGTTTCATACCGCATTATAAGCGGTTCATCTTTTTGAAACGAAAATCCCCGGCCCGACTGCGCAAGATGGTAACTTGAATATCCCAGATCCAAAACAATGCCTGCAACACTCTTAATTCCATTTTCTTGTGTGATACGAGACATGTTGGTGTAACTATCACATACAGCAATTACAGATGGGGAAAATAATGGATGGTTCCGTAAACGTTCTATGAGTGCACTATCTTTATCTATGGCAATAATTTTTCCATGAGGTTCTAATTTATGCGACAGTGCAAACGTATGCCCTCCCCCATTTGCCGTGCCATCAATAAAATATTGGCCTGGTCTTGGATCAAGGATATTCACTATATCTTTTAAAAGAACACTTGTATGGACTTCTTGTTCTTCTTGGATTCTATTCATACTTCCAATTCACCCATTCTTTCGGCAATTGCATTACTTTGTGTTTCTGTCATATTCTGATATTCATTCCATTTTTCTGCATCCCATATTTCTACTCTGTTATATAATCCTGTAATGACAGTTTTTTTTGAAATTCCTGCAAAACGGCGAAGATAATCTGGAATAACCATTCTTCCCTGTTTATCAATCTCTACCTCCATTGCACCAGAAAGCATATGACGATTAAACGCTCTGTAATCCGCTTTGGAAATCGATAACTTTGCAATCTGTGCCGCTTGCGCTTCCCATTCTTTTGCTGGATATAAAAACAAACAATTATCTAATCCACGAGTAACAACAGCACCCTTTGCTAGTGCTTTACGAAACTTCGCTGGTACAGCAATTCTTCCTTTTTCATCTATTGAATGTTGGTATTCACCTATAAACATATTTAAATAAGTTATCCACAGTTTTTTAGTGTTATCCCCACTTTTATCCACTTCGTACCACTTATATACCATTATACACCACTTGAATATAAAATCAAACCACCGCAAACCATTTTATAAGTTTCTGTAATAAAGCAAAAATCCTTTATTTAAAAGGATTTTTGAGCTTACTTAGTATTAATCTATAAAGTTATACACAATATCTTATAAATAATCTAACGGATTTACCGTTCCACCTACGGGAATGAATAAATTAGGAACTTTTGTGCTTTCAAGAAGAGTATAACTCTCTGATGAAAAAACAGAAAAATGGAGATGGGGTCCTGTTGAATATCCTGTAGATCCCGAATAACCTATTACATCGCCTGTTTTTACTATTTGTCCAATCTTCACAACTTGCAAAGATAAATGACCGTACAGAGTGGTAATATTATTGCCATGATCTATGCTAATCCATTTACCGTATGCATATCTGCCATTATTTCCTATACCCACAATAGTCCCCGACAAAGCTGCTTTTACGGGAGTTCCCACTGACGCGGCTAAATCTATACCATTATGAAAATCATACGCTGCTTGCCAATTTGGTTTACCATAGTTCTGTGTAAGTCGTACACTCTCTAAAGGCCACTCAAGAATCCCTTTTCCTATAGGTAATTTGCTTCTATCAATAGCTGCTCTAAGTTTTGTTTCTAAACCACTAATTTCTTTTTCTGAATCGCCTCGCTGTCTAGCAATTATTGCTAGAAGATTTTGATATTCTTTTTCTTTATTTTTTGTTTGCTTTAATAATGAATTTTTTTCATCTTTTTGATCGTTGACAATTACACTTTGATTTTTAAGTTTATCACCAAGTGATTTTAACTCTCTCCTTTTTTGTTCTTGTTCTTTTTCAAATACTTCTAAATCGTTTTTTAGCACCTTAACAGTGGCAAGGTCATTTTTGATTTGATTTTGAAAATTTAATATATAATTCTGTTGATTAAATACATCTGAAAAATTACGTGTTGAAAGAATTAGCAATAAAGCATTATTTTCTTTATCAGACTGATCTATAACCCTTATGGTATAGGTTAAGTTGTTTTTCTTTTTTTGTATCTCCCCTTCTTTCGTACTAATAGAATCTCTAATTTCTTCTATTTGCAACGTAGTGGCATCTGCTTGTAATTGTGTTTTTTTAATCTGTAAATTCAATACGGAGATTTGGTTTCCAATTTTTGTAAGTTCTGATGCAAGTGTATTTTTTTGTTGTTGAGTAGTAGTAAGTGATTGGCTATACTTCACAGCTTGAGCTTCAAGGTTTTTTATCTCTTGTTGTTTTTGTTCGATTTGCTTTTTTAAATCATCTATAACTGTCGCGTAGACGTCACTAGGAAGAACGAACTGATTTAACGTTCCAATCACCAATATAAAAAAACCCAGAACAACATATCTTTTCATTTTTGTAGTGCCCAATCAATACGCTTCAAAGTCTCTTCTTTACCCAATGCCTCGGCAATTTCTTCTGGACCTGGCGAGTGTTCTTGGCCCGATAATGCAACGCGCAAAGGCCAATATATATCTCCTGTGCTTGATTGCTCAACTAATTCCGCAAGAGTTGTGTGAATATAGTGTTTATCCCATGCATCTGCAGGAATTGTATCACACAGAGAACGAATCTTTTTTAAATATTTCTGTGCGCTTTGTAAATCGCTTTTTTTCCATGCCAATAACGCTACATCATATTCGGGTAGAGTGAAGAAAAAAGAAGCAAGTGGCACAATATCAGATAGTTTTTTTAATCGTTCATGTTCAAGCGCTATCACTTTCTCTGTACGTGAAATATCGGGTTGAATACCTGCTTCTTGTAAATACGGTATGCATAATGTAGTAAGTTCAGATAGTGAAAGTTTGCGAAGATACTGCGCATTGAACCAGTCTAATTTTTGTATGTTATATATTGCGTTTGAAATATTCACTCGTTCTACATCGAATGCATCTATAAGTTCAGGTAACGAAAATAGTTCTTTTTCAGTTCCTGGGTTCCATCCTAAAAGAGCGATGAAATTTACCAAAGCTTCAGGAAGATATCCCATCTTCTTATAATCTAGAACTGCCATGGCGCCATGTCTTTTTGAGAGTTTACTGCGGTCAGGACCCAATATTAATGGAATGTGCCCATATACAGGGGTAAAAAATCCTAATGCATGCTGGAGGAGAATTTGTTTTGGCGTATTGGAAACATGGTCTTCCCCTCTCAATACGTGACTAATCTCCATTTCCGCATCATCAATCACAACAGCAAAATTATATAAAACATCAGTACGTGAACGGGCAATAACAAAATCACCAATTAAGCTCGCATCAAATTCAATAGGTCCTTTTATAAGATCATGAAATGAGACACGTGTTTCTGGGGTACGGAAACGAATAACTGACGGCAAGCCATTATCGATATTTTTTTGCGCTTCTTGCTTGGAAAGAATACTGCATCGTCTTGAATATTTTGGAGGAAACCCTTGTGCTTCGCTATCGCTTCTTTGTGCTTCTAGTTCCTCTTTTGTACAAAAGCAATAATATCCTTTATTGTTTTCCAATAATGCATCAATCCCTTTACTATAGTGTTCTGAACGCAGACTTTGATGATATGGTCCATGATTAGATTCTTTACCCGGGCCTTCGTCGTATTCAATACCCATCCAAGTAAGACTCTCTAAAATATCTTGCTCAAAACGTTTTTCCGATCTCCCCTTGTCTGTATCTTCAATTCGTACAATAAAATCCCCTCCATGCTTTTTTGCATAAAGATAATTAAATAAAGCGGTGCGCGCTGTTCCAATATGAAAATAACCAGTGGGACTTGGTGCTATTCGTACGCGTATTTTTTTGTGTGTTGTTGCTTCCATGTTTTTAAATAAATTTAAAGCACCCCGCGTAGTTCCAATATTTCCTTTGCGATAAGTTCAGCAGAATCTTTAACTATAAACATAGATGCACCTGTTGCCATTTTATTAAATGTTTCTTTGTCTTCCAGAATTGATGAAATTGCGGACAATAATAAGTGTGGGGTTAAATTATCTTCTTCAATGAGAATGGTTGCCCCTGTTTTAGCATATTCATATGCATTTTTACGTTGATGGTCTTGTGCTGATCCTTTCAAAGGAATAAGAATACTTGGCTTGTTACATGATGCAATTTCAAAAATACTCGATGCGCCAGCTCGAGAAATTACTAGGTCAGCAAGCGTATAAGCAAATTTAATCTCTTCCGTAAGGAAAGGATAAAGATGATAGTATCCCGCCTTAGGACCTTTTAATACAGGCTGTATTTCCGATTTAAAAGTATCAATCTGTGATGGACCAGCAATATGAATAATTTCATAAGAATTAAGCAAATCCGATAATATTCCACCTATTGTTTCGTTAATGATGCGAGCACCTTGCGAACCTCCCATGATCAAAATAATCTTACGGCTTGATGTAATGTCAAAAAACTGACGTGCATTTTTTGGATCTTGCGTACCTAAATCATCTCGCACAGGCAAACCAACCACACCTGTCTTTTCTACCGGAAAACCCATTACAGCACTCTTAAATGCAGTACCTATACGTTTAGCAAAAATTGCTGCCATCATATTTGCAACACCAGGAGTACTATCAGATTCATGAATGACTCTAGATGGTATCATAAATATCCAGCTTGCAAACATCACCGGAAAACTACCATAACCGCCCTTAGAAAAAACAGCATCAGGCATATTCCAAAACATAACCCAAAGCGCCTGCAGAAGCGCAAATGGAAATTTTAAAATATCTAATATATTTAAACCACTCATATATCTACGCCACTTACTAGAAAGAATATATTGCCATTCTATCCCCTCACGGCGAAACACTTCTTCTGATGTCGCATCAAATCGCGGACCAATATACAAAAACGTGATATTTTCTATACCGCGTTCATGCGCCAAAATTCGCAGTTTGCGCTCTACCGCTATTAAAGGAAAAATATGACCTCCTGTTCCACCTCCTGTCAAAATTATACGCATAAATTAAAGAAAAAGATTATGTACTAGACTGTTGTATATTATAAACAATACCACATGAGGTCAACAATACAACTAAAGATGTGCCACCATAACTAATAAATGGTAATGGAATACCAGTAAGAGGAAGAATACCAGAAATAGCACTTATATTAATAAATGCTTGTACAAAAACCCACAACATTACTCCTATACAAAAAAGACTACCAAATACATCTGGGGCATTTTTGGCAGCAAAAAGGACACGCCAACCAAAAAACAAAAATAATCCGATAACAATAATAACTCCGACAAATCCTAATTCTTGAGCAATAATTGCAAATATTGAATCCCCCATTGGTTCTGGTAATCTTGACCCGCTTACACCCTGTGCTTCACCAAATCCATATCCAAAAAATCCTCCAGATTTAATTGCAGAAAGTGCTTGATTTATCTGGTAAGACGAGCCTATGGAATCATTATCTGGATTTAAAAAAACCGTTAAACGATCCATTGCATGCGGAAATAAATATATAAAAGCAAGAAATGCAATGAGACAGAGCACTCCCACAAGTAGTATATGTGACCATTTAGCTCCAGCAGCAAAAAATATTCCAATACCAATAAATAAAATAACACTCAATGTTCCTAAATCAGGCTGGGACGCAAGAAATGCACCTGCTAAAGCACTAAAACCTAAAAAAGGAACAAATCCATGGGTAATATCGGTAACGTGCTGTTTTTTTGATTCAAAGAATGCAGCAAGATATAGTATAAAAGATAATTTTAAAATTTCGGATGGTTGAAATCTAAGAAAACCAAGATCAACCCAACGCGCAGCTCCTTTTAATAAAATTCCAATATCAGGTGCAAACACCAATGCTAACAAGAAAAGAGAAAATAAAAAAAATGGTAATGCGAAACGCTTTAATTTGCGATATGGAATATTGCTTGCAATAAGAAAAAAAACTATTCCGGGAATAACACCGTTTATGAGTTGTTGTTTAAGATAATATAAATTATCTTCGTAACGATTATATGCAAGTGATCCTGATGCCGCTAAAAGCATAGCCATACCAAAAAGCAAAAGTGCACCAATTGAAATAAGAAATATCCGATTAGCAGCGTTTGGAGCCATAGTATTAAGAGCCATACAACACAGTTCCAGAAAAACCTGGAAGAACTTTTCCGTTTTGATACGTTACTATTCCATTGGCAAGTACTGTATGAATGCCTTTGCTATAGTGATATGGATTTTGAAATGTAGCAGAATCAGTAATGGTTAAAGGATCGAATATAACAATATCTCCAAAAAAATCTTGATGGATCTGTCCTCTCTTTCTAATATCAAAGATGCGCGCAGGGGTTCCTGTTATCTTGGCGACAGACTGTTCCCAAGAAAGAAAGTTATTTTCTCTGACATATTTTTTCAAAAATCGAGGGAATGTTCCGAATGAGCGCGGATGGGGCAATCCGGTTGCGTCACGTGACACCGTTGAATATCCAGCGCCTGATGAAGCTATAATAGATAATGGGTGAGCTACTGCCATTTGAACATTTGCTTCATCTAGTAAATGAGCAAATATAATAACTGATAACTGAGAACCCAATAACAATTCAATCACTGCATCTTCAGGAGAAATACCTAAATTATGAGCAATCTCAGAAATAGTCTTTCCGATAAAAGCCACATCGGGCGCATTAGAAGCGACTGTCATTTTATCGTATTCAAAATTTCTAGCAATAATATCTTTGACTATCTGTGTACGTTCTTTGGAATGGGAAAGTCTTTTTATAATATCATCATGCCCTCCTTCTCTAGCCCAATAAGGTAACAAATGAAACAGTTCTAAACCACTAGACGCATAAGGAAATATATCGAAGCTGATACGCATTCCTTCTTTGTATGCATTTTCAATTCGTACTATCGCCTCTTTAAAATTAGGCCAATGACGTCTTCCCATTACTTTCAAATGCGATATATGCAAAGCAACATCGTGCTCTTTTGCTGTATACAGCATAGACGAAAGCGCATCTAGAAAACGGTCTGATTCATCTTTAAGATGCACTGTCGCTATTTTATTGTGCTTCTTAAGTAATGAAAAAACATGATCAAGACTTGTTTCAAAGCTCGCAGTATGATGTAAATTAGGAAGTCCCAATGAAACACCGAAAGACCCATCAATCTGTGCTTGATCTATCAAAAAAGATACAATCTCGTTCTGCTGGATAGTTAGTTCTGCATATTCACCATGTGTAACCCCTTTTACCACGGTATTGTATCCTGTTAATGTGCCGAAATTAATATTAAGCTTTTTTTCTTTCATACGATCTAAAAATTCGGACATTCGCAACCAATCAATATTAATCTGCGATGTATTTCCCCACCGTTTTTGTGAATCCATCATTGCGCCAGACACTAGTGGTGCAAGCGAATATCCGCAATTGCCACCAATAATAGTAGTAATACCCTGACTGACGAGGCTCTCCTGCAGAGGGTTGGTCAGAAGCGTTAAATACGTGTCGGAATGGGAAAGTACATCGATGAATCCGGGCGAAACAAAAAACCCCGTCGCGTCGATTGTCTTTTTTGCCTGCGCGCCGCCAAGATTTCCAATACTGACGATTATGCCATTTGTAATACCGACATCCGCTATATACCTAGCCTTTTTTCCGGAACCATCAAAAATCGTCCCGTTTTTGATGAGAACATCGTACATATACGGTTATTATACTATAAAATTATGGAATCTAAAATAAGGGAATCTTTTCAATGAATTCTATTGCTATACATTACTAATAGTGGGCTGAATTCAAGCTTCCAACGCAATTTTCCGTCTGGTGATTAAGTGATAAAATGTTTCTGAAGGAGTGTAAAATCCCAAGGTCTTTCTGGGTCGGGAATTCAATCTGCGCTCCGCCTCGGCAATCGAGGCGGATGATATG